>CANNLB010000109.1 GCA_947505565.1 Acidobacteriota bacterium
GTCCGCGGCAAGCATACTGTGCAGACCGGCGCCGACCTCACCCGCAACCGCAGCAACAACCGCACCGATTCCAACGCCCGCGGTACCTTCACCTTCTCCGGCCTCGGCACCAGTCGGGTGGATGCCTCCGGCGCCCCCGCCGCCGCCACCGGCTATGACTTCGCCGACTTCCTCCTCGGCCGCCCCCAGTCTTCCTCCCTTCGCTTCGGCTCGCCCGCCAACTACTATCGCAGCACCAACTACTCCGCCTTCGTACAGGACGAATGGAAGGCCCGCTCGAATCTGAGTTTCAACATCGGCCTCCGCTACGAGCTTTTCGGTCCCTATTACGAGCGTTACGACCGCCTCGCGAATCTTGACTTTGCGTCCGGCCTAACCGCCGTAGCCGCCGTCACCCCGGCCAAAGCGGGCCCCTTCAGCGGCCAGTTTCCCCGCGCCCTCGTCGACGCCGACAACAATAACTTCGGCCCCCGCATCGGCCTCGCCTGGAAACCCTCCGGCCAGGGCCGCTTCACCGTTCGCGCCGGCTACGGCTGGTATTACAACGGCAACGTCTATCAGAACTTCGCGACGCGCCTGGCTTCTCAACCTCCCTTCGCCCAAACCGGCACCGTCCAGTCCACCGTCGCCCGTCCCTTAACTCTAGCCAACGGCTTCGCCCAAACTCCCTCCCAAAGCATCCAAAACACCTTCGCCGTCGACCGCTCCTACCGCGTCGCCTACGCCCAAACCTGGAACCTCTCGATCCAACGGGACCTCTTCCGCTCCTACGTTCTCGAAGTCGTCTACCTCGCCACCAAAGGCACCCGCCTCGACATGCAGCGCTCCCCCAACCGCTCCGCTCCCGGCTCCCAACTCGACGCCGAAGCCCGCCGCCTCATTGGCAACGCCGTCGGCTTTACCCTCGATTCCGCTGAAGCCAACTCCATCTACCACTCCGCCCAAGTCCGCCTCACCCGTCGGTTTACGAAGGGCATCTCCGGCTCCGCCCAATACAGCTGGGGCAAGTCCCTCGATAACGCCAGTTCCATCGGCGGAGGCGGCGGCACCGTCGCTCAGGACGATCGCAACCTCGCCAACGAACGCGGCCTCTCCAGCTTCGACATCCGCCACAACTTCAACAGCAGCTTCGTCTATGCGCCCATTAAACGCAACAAATGGATGAAGGATTGGTCCTTCACCGGCAACATCCTTATGCGCACCGGCACCCCGCTCACCGCCCGCGTCCTCGGCAATCTCTCCGATTCCTCCGGCACCGGCGTCATCGGCGCCGGCCGTGCCGATGCCACCGGCCAATCCGTCACCGCCGGCGACGGCTTCTTCAATCTCGCCGCCTTCACCCTCCCTCCCTCCGGCCGCTTCGGCAACGCCGCCCGCAACGTCATCCCCGGTCCCGGCCTGTTTACGATCAACGCCGGCCTAGGCCGTTCGTTCCCTCTCTCCGAACGCCGCCGCCTGGAAATCCGCTCCGAATCCACCAATCTCACCAATCACCCGGTTTATTCCAACCTCGGCACCACCGTCAACGCCTCCAACTACGGCCTCCCCCTCGCTGTCGCGAACATGCGGACCGTCAATCTCCAAATTCGCCTCCGCTTCTAGCCATGCGCCCCTTCACTCTCCTCCTCGCCGTCTCCCTTCTGGCTCAAGAGCCTCGCGATCCTGGCCTCGCTACCTTCTCCAGCTCCTCCAGCCTCGTCATAGTGAACGTCTCTCTCAAAGGTCGCGAAGACCTCAAAAAGTCCGATTTCAACATCTTCGAAGACGGCAAGCCCCAGGAAATCTCCGTCTTTGAATTCCAAAAGCTAGTCTCCCGCCCCCTCCCCGCCGTCCCGATCCCTCCGCCCGCTCCGCTCGTCCCTAGCGACGAACCGCCGCCCCCGCGCCCGTCTTTTAAAGACCGTCGCCTCCTCGTCCTCTTCTTTGACTTCTCCTCCATGCCCTCCGCGGACCAGATCCGCACCCAGGAAGCGGCTGCCAAGTTTCTCTCGACGCAGCTCACCACCGTCGACGCCGTCGCCATTTACATCTTCGCGAATAAACTCAAGAAGGTTCTCGATTTCACCGACGATCGCAACGCTCTTCTGGCTGCCGTCCAGTCCTTCGGTGCCGTCGATTCCATCGATACCACCGACGTCGACCCCGACGACGACTCCTTCCAACTCGATGAAACCGAATTCGCCGTCTTCAATACCGACCGCAAACTCGCCGCCCTCGAAGACCTCGCCAAGGAACTCGCCGAAATCCCGGAGAAAAAGGCCGTCGTCTATTTTGCCAGCGGAGTCCCCAAAACCGGCCTCGAAAACCAATCCCAACTCGCCGCCACCACCAATGCCGCTGTCCGCGCCAGTCTCAGGTTCTACCCCGTAGACGCCCGGGGCCTCGTCGCCTCCGCCCCCGCCGGTGACGCCTCCGTCGCCTCCCCACGCGGTACCGGCGTCTTCTCCGGCCAGTCCCAGCGCCAGAAACGCGACAAAAACGCCGACTCCCAGGAAACCCTCTTCACCCTCGCTAACGATACCGGCGGCAAAGCCCTCCTCGATTCCAACGACCTCTCCCTCGGCATCCGCCAAGCGCAAAAGGACGTCGAAAGCTACTATATCCTCGGCTACTACTCCTCGAATGAGGCCAAAGACGGCCGCTTCCGCAAGATCAAAGTCGAAACCACCGCCCTCAAAGCCAAGCTCGAATACCGCCCCGGCTACTACGCCGACAAGGTCTGGGCCAAGCTCAACGACGCCGAGCGCGAAAAGCAACTCGTCGACGCCCTCCAACTCGGTAACCCGGTTACCGACCTCCCCATGGCCGTCCAACTCCTCTATTTCCGCACCGCCGCCAACCGGTACTTCGTCCCCCTCGCTGTCAAAATCCCCGGCTCCAGCCTTGCTCCCCAAACCGAACTCGACTTCATCGGCAGCGTCAAGGATCTGAAAGGTCGCACCGTCTCCGCCCTTCGAGACACTCTCAAGCTCAAAGCCGAACTCGGCGGTCGCAGCCTGCTCTACGACGCCGGCTTCTCCCTCGGCCCCGGTGAATACCGCGTCAAAGTCCTCGCCCGCGAAAACTCCAAAGGCAGCATGGGCACCTTTGAAACGCGCCTCGTCATCCCCAATCTCGACTCCGGCCCCGCCGCTCCCGTCTCCAGCCTCGTCCTCGCCACCCAACGCACCCCCTTCGTCGCTCCCAAGAAAGAACGCAAACTCCAGGATCTCCACCCCCTCGTCGCCGACGGCCAAAAACTGCTCCCCTCGGTCACCAACGCCTTCCGCCGCTCCCAAACCCTTCGCGCCTTCGCCGAAGTCTACTCCCCCTCCACCACCTCACTCGCCATCTACCGCGGCAACCGCAAAGTCTTCGAGTCCGCTCCCAAGCAGTCCCAAAAAGCGGTTGAGTTCGCCCTCCCCCTCGCCAGGCTTCTCCCCGGCGAATACACCGCTCAACTCAACGTTATCGCCCCGACCACCCAGAAATTCGCCTTCGCCCGGGAACGATTTATCATTCTCCCTCCCGTCGTCAAGCCCACTCCCTAATTTGCCTTCGCCTCTGGTATAATTAAAGATTGTAACTGTCCCTAGTGGAGCTAATACTCCCGGGCTTTCTTTCTCCTCCACAAATCACGAGTGAGAGCAGAATCACCGCCGGTGGCCCGTCTCGAGTATCGAACGGCTGCTTCCTTTCTTCGACGAAGGTGCCCGCACTTCTGGCTTTCGTCAAAAATAAGAGGTTTTATCGTTTGAAGCGTTGGATTACTAAAGGTCTCGTCTTGCTTGCCGTTTCCTTTGCCCCCCCCACAGAGATCAAAAGTGAGGAACAGAAAGGCTTTACGGCCTCCTCCGACCGTCGGCTCCTCCGCATCAAAACGTTCTTCCTTAAGCGGGTCTGCCCCGCTCACGAGTACGCCGCGGAGTTCCTCATCGCCTCCGACAGGCAGAAGCTCGATTGGAAGCTCCTCCCCTCCATCGCTTTCCTGGAAAGCACAGGAGGGAAGGTCTTCTCGAATAATAATATCTTCGGCTGGGACTCCTGTCGCCACCGCTTCCCGTCCGTCATTGCAGGCATCCACACCGTCGCCGACCATCTGGCCAACTCGCCCCTATACCGCGGCAAGTCCATCGACGAAAAGCTGAAAACCTATAACTCACTGCCCCACTATCGGATCGCCGTCAACAAAGTTATGGCGCAACTCGAAATAGAACTGATCCCAAACTAGCCCACTACGCGAATTCCGTAGTAAAGCCCGCCAAACACCAGCACGCTGGCCGCCGCTACCACCAACCAAACCACCAACCGTTCGGACGTCGAACTCGCGGACTTGGCGTCCTTCCGCATCGTCTCGTCAAGGCTATCAAACATGGGAAACCTCCTGTACTTTGCCTGTATGAGTAAATAGGCCGTAGAAGAGAATGGGAGTACCCGGAGCTTCCTAAGCAGGATGTTACACCCAAATCGCCTCGCCGCAGCATCTTTATTTCACTACAATGAAGCTGATGCGAACCACGCTCCTCCTGTCCCTCCTCGCCTTACCTGGCTTCTCCAATCCGCTCCTCCAATACACCGTCCCCCTTCCCTGGGACCAGATCAAGTCGGAACACGTCGTCCCCGCCGTTCAGCATCACCTGAAACAGGCCGAAGCCCGTCGCCTGGCGTTCCTCGCCCAAACCGACTCCCCCACTTGGGCTAACTCCATCGTCGCCCGCGACCTCATCGCCGAAGATCTCCAACGCACCTTCTCCCTCATCACCCATCTCAACGGCGTCAACTCCTCGCCCGCCCTCCGCAAAGAGTTCAACGTCGCCCAACCGCTTGTCAACCGCTTCCTTTCGGCGCTCGCGCTCGACCCCGCCATCTACGCCCGCGTCAAAGCTTACGCCGCCACCCCGGAAGCCATAGCCCTCACCGGCCCCCACCAACGCTATCTGGTCGTCACCCTCGATGATTATCGCCGCTCCGGCGTCTCCCTCTCCCCCGCCGATCGCGCCAAAGTCCTCGAACTTCGCCAAGAGCTCTCGAAGCTCCAAACCCAGTACGCCCAAAATTCGCTCGACAGCCTGAACGCTGTCGAGCTTCTCGTCGCTGACGAAGCCGACCTTGCCGGCCTCCCCCTACCCGCCAAACAAGCCGCCGCCGCCAGCGCCAAAAGCAGAGGCATCTCGGGCTACCGCTTCACCCTCCAAGCGCCCAGCTACACCCCTGTCATGGCGTACTCCGAAAATGCAGCCCTCCGCGAAAAACTCTACCGCGCCCAAACCTCCATCGCCTCCCGCCCCCCCTATGACAACCGCCCGCTCGTCACCCGCACCCTGGAACTCCGCCGCCAGCTCGCCAAACTCCTCGGCTACGCCAACTTCGCCGACTACCAAACCGAACTCCGCATGGCCAAAACCGGCCAGAAAGTCAAAGACTTCCTCGGCGACCTCGAAGCCAAAACCCGCCCCTTCTTCGAAGCCGAAAAGGCGACGCTGCTGAAGTCCGCCCCCGATCGCCATGGCTGGGACACCGCCTTCTACACCCAGAAACTCCGCCAGGAAAAATTCCAGTTCGGCTCCGAAGAACTCCGCCCCTACTTCGAACTCGATCGCACCCTCACCGGCATGTTCGCCCTCGTCAAACAGCTCTACGGTATCCGTGTGACGGAGCTCAAAAACGTCCCCGTCTGGCACCCGCTGGTCCGTGCCTACCGCATCGACGACGAATCCGGAACCGCCCTCGCAACCTTCTATGCCGACTTCTTCCCCCGCGAATCCAAACGCTCTGGCGCCTGGATGAACCAGCTATTGGTTGGCGAAAAGGGGGCCCCGCACATTGGCCTCATCGTTCTGAATGCCACGCCACCCAACGCCGCCGGCAAGGCCCTGCTCCTGCACCGCGAAGTTTCCACCCTCTATCACGAGTTCGGCCATCTCCTCCATCTCGCCCTCTCCGCCGGCCCCCTCCGCCGCCTCAACGGTACCTCCGTCGCTTGGGACTTCGTCGAACTCCCCTCCCAGCTCATGGAAAACTTCACTTGGGAAAAGGACGTCCTGAAGACCTTCGCCGTCCACGACGAAACCGGCGAACCCCTCCCCGACGCCCTCTTCAAGAAAATGACCGACGCCCGCAACTTCGGAGCCGGTTCCTCCCAGATGGGCCAACTCAGTCGCGGCACCCTTGATATCCTCCTCCATACCGACTACCAGCCCAACGCCGATTACGGCACCCCCGACGCCTACGGCCGCCAGCTCGTCCAGCGCTTCTCCGCCGCCAAAATCGAACCCGAGGAATGCCCCGTCTGTAACTTCTCCCATATCTTCGCCGGCGGTTACGCGGCCGGCTATTACTCTTATAAATGGGCCGAAGTCCTCGACGCCGACGCCTTCACCAAGTTCAAATCGAGCGGCGTCATCAGCCGCGAAATCGGCGACCAGTTCCGCCGCGACGTCCTCTCCCAAGGCAACAGTCAACCCGCCGAAACCCTCTTTCAAAATTTCATGGGTCGTAAGCCCGACCCCGGCGCTTTACTCCGCCGTAATGGACTTGTCAAAAAGAACTGATATTCTATCTTCAAATCGGTTCGTAACAGAGGTCTAGTATTTCATGCGTCAAGTCATCGCATTAGCCACGTTGTGCTCCATCGCGCTTTTTGCGCAGGAGTTCCGCTCCACCCTCGCCGGGCAGGTCACCGACCCCCAAGGCGCCGCCGTATCCGGCTCGAAACTTCGCCTGCGCGAACTATCGACCAACACGGCCTATGAAGCCATCGCCGCCGCGGACGGCACCTTCTCTCTCCCCTTTGTCCCCCCTGGTGACTACGAACTTACCGCCGAAGCCAACGGCTTCAAAAAGTACGTGCAGTCCGGCATCCGCATCGGCACCAACCAACGCCTCACCCAGAACGTCACCCTCAGCCTCGGCGCCATCACCGAAAGCATCACCGTCAACGCCGACGTGTCCCTGCTCAACACCGCCTCCGCCTCCGTTGGCCAAGTCATCTCCACCGCCCAACTCGAGTCGATGCCCATGAACGGGCGCACCCCGCTCTCCCTCGCCCAACTCGCCTTCGGCGTCGTCCCCGCCTCGGATCCCCGCTTCACCCGACCCTTCGACAACGGCGGTCCCGCCGGCTTCTCTATGGGCGGCGGCCAAGGCCAATCCAACGAACTCCTTCTCGACGGCGCGCCCGACATGACCCGCAACCGTCGCGTCGCCTACAACCCTCCCGCTGACTCCGTCGCCGAAGTCAAAGTCGAGGTCTTCCAGTCCGACGCCGCCTACGGCAACACCGGCGGAGGCACCGTCAACGTCGTCATGAAGGGTGGCGCCAACGACTTCCACGGCACCGCCTATCTCTTCAATCAGGTCTCCGCCCTGAAGGCCACGCAGT
>CANNLB010000110.1 GCA_947505565.1 Acidobacteriota bacterium
ACAAAACCGAAAAGGCCAAACCGAACGGCGACCGCCTCCGTGAGTGGAACGACGCCAATCTCGACGCCATGGAGCAGGGCCTCTATTCCACCGCCCCCGTCTATCCCGCCCTCGAAAAGCTTACCCTGACGACGTTTTTCCAAAACCTCGTTGCCACCTTCGGCCCCACCGAACCGTTTGTCGTTAAGATCCTCGCCGGCCGCACCCCTGCCGAGGCCGCCGATTTCTACGTGACCAACTCCAAGCTCGCCGACGTAGCCGTCCGTAAGTCTCCGGCCGCTTTTGACGACCCGATGATGACCGTCGTCCAAGCGCTCGAAGGGCCCGCCCGGATCGCTCGCAAGCGTTATGAAGATCGCGTCCAAGCCGTCACGACCGCCAGCGCCTCCCGCATCGCCCAAGCCCGTTTCGCCGCTTACGGCGACGGCGCATACCCGGATGCCACCTTCACCCTCCGCCTCACCTACGCCCCCATCAAGGGCTACACCAACGCCGCCGGCGTCACTGTCCCGTGGGCCAGCGATTTCTCCGGCCTGTTTGCCCGTGCTACTGGCGTCGAGCCCTTTGCGCTTCCCTCCAACTGGCTGGCGGCGAAGTCCACGCTGAAGCTCAATACGCCTTACGACTTCGTCTCAACAGCCGATACCCACGGCGGCAACTCCGGCAGCCCCACCGTAAACACGAAAGGCGAACTCATCGGGATTCTCTTCGACGGGAACCTCGAAGGCCTCCCCAACCAGTACCTCTATCGCGACACCCGGGGACGCTCGGTCCATGTCGCCAGCCAAGGCATTCTAGAAGGCCTGCGCAAGGTCTACAAAGCAACTTCGGTTCTCAAGGAACTCGGCTTCTAGGAAAAGCATCTCACTCGCATGAAACAACTACTCCTCACCGTCCTGGCCTCCTTCGCCGCATTCGGCCAAGGCGGCTACAACGGACCCGGTCGGTACGAAATCATCAGCAACGTCTCACGGAAGGTGCTGGACCTCGACCGCAACGACCAACGCACGATCATTCAATACGAAAGTCGCGGCACCGATAACCAGACGTGGGATATTCAGGATGCCGGCGGCGGCTTCGTCATTCTCCGGAATGGGATGAACGGCAACGCCCTCACGCAGACCCGGAGCAACAATTCGGAGCCGGTCTCAGGGCAGCCCACCAACAACAGCGACGCCCAGCGCTGGCGCGTTGAATCCGGTAAAAACGGTTCGGTGATTCTCGTCAACGCCTCCGGTAAGGCTCTCGATATTCCCAACGGATCGACTAACAATGGCGTGAAGATCAATACTTACGACCGTAACAACGAAGTCAACCAGCAATGGAGTCTTCGCTTGGTCTCCGGCAACTTAAATCAGCAAAACAACAACAATCGGGGTAGTCGCCAGGGCAACAGCCGTTACGACAACAACGACAACAATCGACTCCCGCCCAAAAACGGCGGCATGGGTGCCGGAGCCGGCAACCGACAGAAGTACTTCGACCAAAACGCCCAGATGTGGAAGATCGATGGCGACGGGGCCTGCTTCTACAACGACACCGATTTTCACGGCGATGCGTTCTGCGTCTTCTCCGGCGACCAGCGCCTCCGGTTGGGCAACGATTGGAACAACCGGTTCAGTTCAATCCGTTTCTTCGGTCGGGCCTCCCGCATCGACGTCTTTGACGAGGCGGACCATCGCGGCCGCAGCGAAGCGATCACCCGCGACGTGACGAATATGCGCAATCTGAACCGCGGCAACTGGAACAACCGCATCAGTTCCTTCCGCGTCAACTAATGAGCTGGCTGGCGAAGTATTTTGAATTGGCCGAACGCGGTACGAACTGGCGGACGGAAGTCCTGGCCGGTTGCACCACGTTTCTGACGATGGCCTACATCATCTTCGTCAACCCGTCCATTCTGGCGGCCACAGGGATGCCCGTGGCCGCCGTCACCGCCGCCACGTGTCTTTCGGCCGGCCTGGCCAGCATTTTCATGGGTGCCGTCGCCCGCTACCCGCTCGCGATGGCGCCCGGGATGGGCCTGAACGCGTATTTTACGTACTCGGCAGTCCAAGGTATGGGCGTGCCGTGGCAGACGGCTCTGGGGGCGGTATTCGTCTCGGGGGCGGCGTTCCTGGTGCTGACGCTCACTGGACTTCGCCGCCGCCTGGTCGAATGCGTCCCGCCCTCCCTCTACGCCGCGGTCGCCGTCGGTATCGGGCTGTTCATCGCCTTCATCGGCCTAAAGAATGCGGGGCTTGTCGTCGCCCATCCGGCCACGGCGCTCGCGCTGGGCAACCTGCATCAGCCCGGGCCAATCGCCGCTCTCGGCGGCCTGCTTCTGACGGCGATCCTACTGGTTCGGCAGGTCCCCGGTGCCATGCTGATCGGCTTGGTCGGCACCGCGCTGCTCACGGGTTGGGGCCACCCGCCCGCCGCGCAGGCGTCGCTAACCGCCATCGGTGCCACCGCCGGGCAACTCGATATTGCCGGTGCGCTGCGGCTAGGCCTGGCCGAAATCATCTTCGCGTTCTTGTTTGTCGACCTTTTCGACAACCTCGGCACGCTGCTCGCCGTTTCCAAACGCGCGGGCCTTCTCGATGCGGCCGGGCGCATTCCGCGGGTTGAACGCATTCTGGTGGCCGACTCGGTGGCCACCATGGGCGGGGCGCTGCTGGGCACCTCGACGGTCGTCAGCTATATCGAAAGCGCGGCCGGCGTGGCGGCGGGCGGGCGCAGCGGCGTCACCGCCATCGTCGCGGGGCTGCTCTTTCTGGCGTCCTTTCTGCTCACGCCCTGGCTTGGCACCGTGCCGCCCTACGCCACCGCCCCAGCCTTGATCCTGGTAGGAGCCCTGATGATGGGTCACGCCTCCGAAATCGACTGGCGCCAACCTGCCATCTCCATTCCGGCGTTTCTCACCCTGGCCGCCATTCCGCTTACGTTCAGCATCGCGAGCGGTCTCGCCCTCGGCCTGGTCGCTCACACGCTATTGACCGTCGCCGCTGGCCGCGCCCGGCAGATCAACCCGTTCCTTTACGTTTTAACCGCCATCTTGCTCGCCCGTTTCTATTGGGCACCGGCGGGGCAATGAACAGCGGGTCGGTCTCGGGCAACAGCATCACCCAAAGCGCGTAGATCCCCACGCAAGTCCCCACGGGGAATAGCAGCGCCGCCGCCGCGCCGGTGAGAATTCCGCCGGTGTTAGCCCATAACTGCCATCGCAAACTTCCGCGTCCCGCCAGTATCAGGGGCAGCGACAGCAACAGGCTGAAACGACATAGACCATTACCGAGGCGCTGGAGCGGAATCGTCGACAGGTCGTTTCGCTTAGCGCCGGGATCAAACGCCAACAGCCCCCCGAAGCCCCCGAACCCGATGAGAAAGCCGATCGAAACGACCTACCCACAGATTCCGAAAGCTGTAAAGACCTTACCCACCGCCCGGATCTGCTCTTACGACAAGAAACTCCGCACCCTTACTCTACCCGACTGCGTCGCCGTAACCACAACAAAAGCGTACCGGCTGATACAGCATAGACGACCGCGTTCCAAGGTCCCCTCTCCACCCAACGCCCCGCCGTGCGCCACTCCGCGAGTGCCCAGTATTGCAGCGGGGTCAACGCGATCCAGACGGCCAACGGTGGCACGGCCAGAACCGACCAATGTGGAAGCAGCCAGGTCAGGTACCAAGGATGCACGTTCGCCGACAGCAGCAGGATCGCCAGCGTGGTCGTGAGCACACTTCGTTCAAGTTGCTGGGGAATAAGAGCGATTCCGCCGACCAGTCCGATGACGATGTACTTAGCCGCCGCCTTCGAAGGGGATATCGCCTCGATAATCCAGAACAGGCTCGGGTTGTTCGACCAACCCCCGAGGAACCCGCTCGCAAAATCGGCGTTGTCGCGGATGTCGCTCGCGTAGGGCAGAAACAGCACCCCCGGCACGACGACGGCCCAGGCCATGCGCCGGTCCGCTCGGATGAACGCCGGCAGGAGCAGCGCCGGCCACCACTTCACGGCGATCGCCGCGCCCAGTGCCGCCGCCGAACGGTAGCGCATCGCCAGCGCGAGACTCAGGATCAGCAAGGCATCATTGTGGCCCATTCCTGCAAACTCAACGATCGCCAGCGGGCACCAGCCATAGAGCAGGGCGGCCCGTGCCCCGTGCCAGCGCGCCAGGAGCAACAACAGCACCAAATCGGCCAAAATCGAAGGAATCTTCTGCGCCCACAGGGTTGACGACAGCCGCGCCATCTCCCGCTGCAGGTGCTCGACGAGCGGCCCGTAGACGGCTTTTAAGTCTTTTCCGTCCACGAAAGGAAACGTTTCGTCTTGCAGGTGGATCCAACGGGGGTCGCCTGGGCGTTCTTGATAGGGGTTGCCGCCAGCCAATTGCAGCCTCCCTTCCCAACGGTAGCGATAGAGATCGTCGGTAAACTCGGAGGCCATCGAGAACGCAGTCAGGCGATAAGCCAGCGCGAACATCACTACAAATCGGGCCGACAATAGCCTGCCGGGGGGACAGAGCTTGGTTACAACGATCAGATATACTAAAGAGCAGAACAAGTAAAGGGCAATGGCCGGGGTGGGATTCCGATGATCCCGTGCGGCCACGACCAGCCCGACTAGGCCGCATCCCAAAATTGTTCCGCCTACACCCAGCGCGCGCATGAACACTACCTTAGCGTTATTCGTTACCAGCCAGTCGACTTTCGACCAGATGAAGCGAGACATGCTCGATGACACCTTCGCAGGCGTCCACTCTCTGGCTCTGTTCGACTACATGCTGATCGTGCCGTATTTTGTAATTTTGCTGGTGCTGAGCTTCTACGGCATGCACCGCTACGCCATGATCCGCGGCTATTTCAAGTTCCGCGGCAACCTCCCCACGACCCCTCCTCAAACCTTCACCGAACTCCCGCCGGTCACGATCCAACTTCCGCTCTTTAACGAGCGCTTCGTGGTGGAACGGCTGATCGAAACGATCGTCAAAATTGACTATCCGAAGGACAAGCTGCAGATTCAGGTCCTCGACGATTCAACCGACGAGACCCATCCGTTCACCGAACGCCTCGTCGCCGAGTATCGCGCGATGGGTCACCCGATTGAGTACCATCACCGGACCAACCGCCACGGCTACAAGGCCGGAGCTCTGCAGGAAGGCTTGAAATCGGCCACCGGCCTTGTCGTCGCCGTTTTTGATGCTGACTTCGTGGTCCCCACCGACTTTCTGCAAAAGACGATTCATTACTTCGCCGACCCGAAAGTTGGCGTGGTACAGACGCGCTGGACGTATCTCAACCAGAGCGTCAATAAGCTTACCGAAGTGCAAACAATGTTGCTCGATGGCCACTTCGTGCTCGAGCACGTGGCCCGCGCCGGTGGCGGGCTGTTCTTCAACTTCAATGGCACAGCCGGGATTCTTCGCAAAGCGATGATCGAAGACGCTGGCGGTTGGCAGCACGATACTTTAACCGAAGACTCCGACCTGTCTTACCGCGCCCAGCTGAAAGGCTGGCAGTTCCTTTACTTGCCGGACGTGGAATGTCCGAGTGAGTTGCCGGTGGACATGCACGGATTTCAAGTACAGCAGACGCGCTGGTCGAAGGGTCTGACGCAGTGCGCGAAGAAGCTTCTGCCGATGATTTTGAACAGCGATCAGCCGTGGCGGATTAAGCTTGAAGCGATCTGCCACCTGACGCCGAACATCAGCTACCCGCTGATGATCCTGATGAGCCTGCTGATGCTGCCGGTGATGATTTGCCGGTTCTACATGGGCTGGATGCAGATGGTGTTTGTCGATCTCCCGTTGATGATCGCCAGTTTCTGGTCGATCTCGGCGTTCTACCTGGTCGCCCAACGGCAGTTGCATGGCAAGGGATGGTCGAGGTCGATTTGGCATTTGCCCTGGCTGATGATGGCGGGCGTCGCGCTGACGTTATCAAACGCAAAAGCCGTGATGGAAGCGCTCGTCGGCTACCAGACCGCGTTTGCGCGGACGCCGAAATATGGCATCGGCAAGATCGCGTCGAAAGAGCAGTACAAGAGCAAGATCGGTTCCCTGCCCTACTTCGAACTACTGGCTGGCTGCTACTTCTTACTGATGATCTGGTATTCGGTTGAGACCTACAACTTCCTGGCGATCCCGTTTCTTTCGCTGTTTGTCGGCGGTTACTTCTGGGCGGCGACAAGCAAGTTCTGGTTCGAGTACCAGAACAAGCAAGCGTTTGAGAAGGCCCGCCAGATGCAGGTCGAAGGGGCACGATAACGGAACTACCAGATTCCGATTAGTTTCCACCAGCCGAAACCGAGCGTGGACCAGATCGCGATGTTAACGACCGAGCAAACGAAGCCGACGCGGAACCAGAGCGCCATGCTGGAGTAACCTTGGGCGAAGAACATTGGGCTGGGTGTAGTGCCGTAGTTGGTCAGCCCGGCCGAGAAGTTCGTGAAGCAGGCAAAGGCGAACACGACGAGCCCGAGCGGAGCGCCCTTCAGGATCAGCAGGGCCAGAAACGGCGGGTACATGGCCAGGAGATGAGCGGTGATGCTGGCCAGGAAGTAGTGGGCGTAGAAATAGATCAGCAGCGCGACGACGAAGAGCATCACCCAGCCCGAGTCGCCGAACAGGGACCCAATGGACTGGGCGAAGGCCGTGGTCACCCCGCCATCATTGAGCGCGCGCCCGAGGCGGAGCAGGCCGCCGTACCAGATGAAAAGATCCCAGGCGGCGGTCTCGGTTTTGACGTCTTCCCACAGCAGGACGCCGGTGAGTAGCAGTGCGGCGCAGCCGAGTAGCGCGGTGAGAGTGATATCCATCTTGTGCCAGCCACTCGTGGCCCAGAGGCCGCAGACCGCGATGAAGATGACCGTGAGAATCCATTCAGCGTTGGACATGGGGCCCATCTTGGTCAACTCGTCGGCGGCGAAGCCGCGGGCTTCGGGGGTGTGCTTGACTTCTGGCGGAGCCATGGCCATCACGACGCGGGGGATCACCAGCAGCGAGAGGGCGCCCGGCACGACGCCCGCGACGAACCAACCGGTCCAAGATACGGGGAAACCTTGCTGGGCGGCCATCTGGGCGGCGAGCGGGTTCGACGCCTGGCCGGTCAAAAACATCGCGGCGCTGATGCAGATCGATTGGTAGACGGCGAGCATGAGATAGGTGCCCAACTTACCGGCCGTCTCTCCGGGCTTGGAGCCATAGAGTTCGGCGATGGAGCGAACGATGGGCAGGGTCACCCCGCCCGAGCGCGCCCCGTTCGAAGGAATGATGGTCGCCAGGGTGACG
Source organism: Acidobacteriota bacterium (assembly GCA_947505565.1). Lineage (GTDB taxonomy): Bacteria > Acidobacteriota > Terriglobia > Bryobacterales > Bryobacteraceae. Next base: position 7,275 of record CANNLB010000110.1, read on the forward strand.
TCGCTCAGGGCGAGGGCATAGGTGACGCCGAGTGAGGTGTGGCCGAAGGCGCGGACGAAGAGCAGAGCG
>CANNLB010000111.1 GCA_947505565.1 Acidobacteriota bacterium
CCCGCAATCGCCTGCAGCACCGTCGCCGAATCCGCTACCGTCCGGCTGAAAGGGCCAATATGGTCGAGCGAACTCGCAAACGCCACCAACCCATATCGCGACACTCGGCCATAGGTCGGCGTCACCCCCACACAGCCGCAAAAGCTCGCCGGCTGCCGAATCGAGCCGCCCGTATCCGAGCCCAGCGATACCACCGCCGTCCCCTGCGCCACCACCGCGGCGCTCCCCCCCGAACTGCCGCCCGGCACCCGGTCCAGCGCCACCGGATTCCGCACCATCCCATACGCCGAATTCTCGTTCGAAGAGCCCATTGCGAACTCGTCGCAGTTCGCTTTGCCGAGGATCACCCCCCCCGCCGCTTCCAACCGCTCAACGGCCGTCGCGTCATACGGCGGTAGAAAGTTGCCCAACATCTTCGACCCGCAAGTGGTCCGCAGCCCCTTCGTCACGATGACGTCTTTCACTGCCACCGGCACCCCGCCCAGAGCCCCTATCGGTTCTCCTGCCGCCAACTTCGCGTCCACCCGCGCCGCCGCCGCCAAAGCCCGCTCGTCGGAAAATGTCAGATACGCGTTCGTCTTCCCGTTTTCCGCCTGGCCAAACCGCAGCGCTTCGGTCGCCAGTTCCACTGCGCTGAACTGCTTGGCCCGCAGGCCGTTCTGTACCTCTGCAATCGTCAACGTTGCAATGTTCATAGCTTACCGCTCAATCACCTTCGGAACTTTGAAATAGCCCCCGGTCGCCAGCGGCGAGTTCCCCAGCGCTCCCGCGTTCGTCAGCGGAGTCCGTTCCACGTCCTCCCGCAGCGACGCCGTATCCCCGGCCGCGAACAGCACCTGCGCCATCGGCTCGACGCCCGTCGTGTCTAACTCGTTCAGTTTGTCAACGTAAGTCAAAATGTTGCTCAATTCGTCGGCGTACTGATGGATCTCCGACTCACTCAGCGTCAGGTTGGCGAGGCCCGCCACATACCGAACGTTTTCCTCTGTCAGTTTCAAGCGATCTTCCTCTTTCGTTCTTCGGCCAGGCGTTCGCTTCGCGTCCGCGAGGTCAAATACAGCAACTGAAATATCGGGTCGGCAATTCCGTCGGCCCGCTCATCGGCCACCACCGCCCGCTGGGGCTCCCGCCGCGGCACCCCGATCCGAAACTCCACCTGTTCCACAATGCCAGGCCCCAAAATCGCCGTCAGCTTCGGCAGAATCTGCGCCGTCAACGTCAACAGTTGCCGCTGCCAAACCGCGTCTTCAACCTCCACCACCAGCTTGGCCCCAAACAGGCGCACCGGGCCCGTCCGAGCCGCCAGCCGCTTGCCGACCGCCGCTGGCCACGCCGCGCCCGCCAACTCTTCCGAGCTGAGGCCAGCACTCTTAATTTTCAATCCGGAGACAAGGCGTCCTGCGCGTTGCATGTATAAGTTGGGGTAGCTTCCGGGGGGAGAACTCCTAGTCTACTATCGAATCGGCCTCATCCCATAGCGTTTTGCCAGGTAATCCACCAGAACATCTTTCAGCTCCGGTTTCACCGGCGCCCCCCAACGCTGCATCTTCTCCACTTCCTTCTCCCACTGCCCCCGCGACATCCGCTGCTGCTGAATTGGCTCCACCGTATGGCAGCCCAAACAGCTCTGGTTGAGCACGGCGGGCGGTGCCACAAAATCACCATGCACCATCGTCGCCGATGCCGCCGACGGCTTCGCTGTCACGTTCAAACGCACCGCCTGCACCACGTTGTGGCTGTAACCAGACGGATTCCATTCCTGCTGCAGCGGCTGCATCTCGCCCGCCGCATTCCGCGCCCGCACCATCACGCTGTAGTAGGCGTCCTTCGGCGGAGTCCAACCAAATTCCCACAAACGCCACGCAAACGCGGCCTTCTCCGTCCCCAACGTCGCCGCTTTCCAACTCCGCCCCGCGTCGGTCGAAACCTCCACGCTGACCACCGGCGAAGTATTCGACCACGCCGCCCCCGTCAGTTTCAACGGCCCCGGCTTCACCTCGCTCCGGTCCGCATGGCTCGCCATCACGCTCTTGATATTCAAATTCGTCACCGGCGACATCAAAGCCGGATCCACCGCCACCCCCGGCGTAACGCCCTTACCCGGATGCCGATACCCCGTCTTCATGAAGAACCCTTCAAACTCCGTATCCCGGACTTCGATCTTCGTCACCCACTTCACCCAACTATCCCCCGCCCAACCCGGCACCACCACCCGCAGCGGAAAACCATGCGAAGGGTCCAGCGCCGCCCCGTTCATCTCGTAAGCCAGCAACGTATTCGGATCCAGCGCCTTCTTCATCGGAATCGTCCGCTGGAACTCCGGCTGCGTCCCCACCGGCACGTCCGCCCCATCAAACCACACTTCAATCGCCCCGTCCCGCACCCCGGCCTTCCGTAACACATCCGCTAGCCGCACCCCGGCCCAACGGGCGTTCCCCACGCTGCCGTACTCCCACTGCAAACCAGCCATCGTCGGCTCATACAGCCCCCGCCCATTGCCCGCGCATTCCAGCACGCTCACCAGTTCAACGCGAGGCAGCTTCTTCAAATCCTCCATCGTCAGCGTCAGTGCATTCGCCACCTTGCCGCCGATGCTTAACTTCCAATCGGCCAGCTTGACATCCGGCGTGTAGTGGTGGCTCCGTACGAAAAACTTCTCGACCGGGGTGATCCAGGTTGAAAAACCTTCCATCGGCATCTCCAAATCTTCCGGGCGGCTCGACAGCACCCGCATTCCAGTCTTCGGCGCTCCCAGCAGCAACGAAGTACCCACCCCCGCCAGTAACGCCCGGCGGCCCATCGCAAATCGAAAAGAAGAAGACATTGCCCTCTAGTGTACTTAGTTCCCGCCGAAATTCACGCTGTAGTCGAGTTGCGCGCCGTCGTCGATGTTAAAGTCCCGACTCTTCTCGCCGCGCCCGGGGAACGAAACCGTCACTTTGTGCTTGCCCATCGGCAAGGTCAACATCGTCGGCGTCTTCTCGGGATACTCGATTCCGTCAACCACAATCAGAGCCCCCGCCGGATTCGAACTCACCGCCACCGTCCCCGTCTGCCGCCGCAGGTTGACGTTCAACTTGCTATCCGCCGGCAAGTTAAAAATCTTGTTCGCCGTCTCGTACTTATCCAACTGGGCCACTAACACGTGACGACCCAGTGCCAAATCCAGCGTGCAAGGAGACGTACACCCCTCCACCTTGCCATCGTCCAAGGTGATCGTCGCACCCGGCGGAGAGGAACGAATCTCTACCGCCACCATCTCTTTACCCGATGGCGCAGGGTCCGTGGGCACTCGTTTATCGTCACTCGGAACAGGCTCGGCCCTCTTCGGATCAGCCTTGCCTCTCCCCTCGATAGCTTTCGGCAACGGTGGAGCGATCGGCACTTCGTTGTTCGCTACATTCGGCGTTGGTCCGTCGCCCTTCCCTCCCATAAACTTCATGGCGGCAAACCCAACCAGCAGCAATAACACCACGGCAGCACCGACCAGCATCATCGTCCGACTTCCCTGTGCCGGGGCGTTCGGTTCCACATCGATCGGCTTCACCGCGATCGGCGCAGCAGCCGGAGTCCTAACCCGCGCCGGAGCAGCAACCGGGGACGCCACAGCAACCGAAGCCGGTTTCGGAGCCGGAGCCTGCCGTGGTTCGGCCACTATCGGCACCGACATTGCCTCAGTTGCCGCCATCGAAATCTGACCACGCGTCTGCGTCGTCCAGGTTGGATGCCGTCGACACTTCTCTTCCAACGCCGCGATGAACGCCCCGCAATTTTCCCACCGCTGGTCCGGCGCCTTCGCTAAAGCCTTCTGCAGAACAGCGTCGATCGAAACATCGAGCGTCGGGTTCAACCGAACCGCCGGAATCGCCGCCTCACTCACCAGCTTAAACAAAAGCGTCGGCATAGACTCCGCCACAAATGGCTTCTCGCCGGTCATCACCTCATAGGCGATCACTCCCAACGAAAACTGGTCCGCTTTCCCGTCCACCGCCTTACCCTGAATCTGCTCCGGCGACATGTAGCTTGGCGTTCCCATCACCAAGCCGGTCTGCGTCATCGATTGCGACTGCATCTTCGCAATGCCAAAGTCGGCAATCTTCGCCGTCCAATCCTTCGACACCATGATGTTCGCCGGCTTGATATCCCGGTGAACAATCCCTTTCGCGTGGGCAAAGTCAAGCGCCGCCGCCGTCTGGCGCAGCAACGCCAAAATATGCTCTTTCGACGGAGGCTCGTCGTCGAGCAACATCTTCTCGAGCGTCGAACCCTCAATGTATTCCATGAAGATGTAAGCGACGTCGCCCTCTTCCTGAATATCGTAAATCGTCACAATATGCGGATGCGAAAGCACCCCCGCACTCTGCGCCTCCCGGAATATCCGGTCCTTCACCCGCTGCTGCTCGCGAGGGTCCGCAATCTCGGCAATCCGAATCGACTTCACCGCCACCGTGCGCCCGATGGCTGGATCCTGAGCCTGATAAACAACACCCATCGTGCCGCGGCCCAGCTCTTGCTGAATGACGTAGCGACCAATCTTTTTAGGTGGAGGAGGCTGTTCCAATGTGGCTGCTCCATTCTAACGCGGAATTCACGCCGGAATCCCGTATCATGAAGGAGACATGCTTTCTTCTATTTTCGGTTCCGGTGAACCTGGCGGGAACCTGCTCGATCGCCTCAAAAGCGGGATCGAAAAAACCCGCGCCGGCCTCGTCAACAAAATTGAGGATGTCGTCCTCGGCAAAAAAGAAATTGACGCCGACCTGCTCGACGAACTCGAATATACCCTCATCACGGCCGACATCGGGGTCCGCACCTCCACCGAAATCCTCGAAACCATCCGCCAACGAGTCGACCGTAAACTCGTCAGCAACCCCAGCGAAATTCGCGGCCTCATCCGAGATCATCTCCTCGAAGTCCTTTCCGCCTCCGACCGGCCCCTCGCCCGCGTCGACTCGCCGCCCGTCGTCATTATGATGGTCGGCGTCAACGGCGCCGGCAAAACGACCACCACCGGCAAACTCGCCCGCCGCCTCCACGACGAAGGAAAGACCGTCCTCATCGCCGCCGCCGATACCTTCCGCGCCGCCGCCATCGAACAACTCGAAGTCTGGGCCACCCGCGCCAACACCGAACTCATCAAACAATCCCAGGGCGCCGACCCCAGCGCCGTCATCTTCGACGCCCTCCAAGCCGGCCGCGCACGCAAAACCGATTTCGTCATCGTAGACACCGCCGGCCGCCTTCACAACAAAGAAAATCTCATGGCCGAGCTCGATAAGATGCGCCGCACCGCCGCACGCGTCATCCCCGAAGCCCCCCACGAAGTCTTCCTCGTCCTCGATGCCACCACGGGCCAAAACGGACTCGAACAAGCCCGCAAATTCACCGAATCCGGCGGCGTCACCGGCATCGTCCTCACTAAACTCGACGGCACCGCCAAAGGCGGCGTCGCCATCGCCATCGCCCGCGAACTCAACATCCCCATTCGCTACATCGGCGTCGGCGAACAGGTCACCGACCTTCTCCCCTTCAACGCCGAAACCTATATCGCCTCTCTCTTCGATTAACGTCATGGATTGCCTCGAACTGGCGCTCGAACAAGCGCGTCTCGGCCTCGGCCGCACCTCCCCTAACCCCGCCGTCGGAGCCGTCATCGTCAAAGACGGCCTCATCCTCGGCCGCGGCCATCACATCTACGCCCATTCCCTCCACGCCGAAACCGTCGCCCTCGCCCAAGCCGGGGCCGAAGCCCGCGGCGCCACCCTCTACGTCACACTCGAACCCTGCTCCCACTCCGGACGCACACCTCCTTGCGCCGACGCCCTCATCGCCGCCGGAATCACCCGCGTCGTCGCCGCCATGCAGGACCCCAACCCCCGCGTCGCCGGCCAAGGCTTCGCCAAACTCCGCGCCGCCGGTATCGAAGTCCTCATCGACTCCCGCTTCACCCCCGCCGCCGAGCAACTCAACGAAGCCTTCTGCTTCTTCATGCGCGAACGCCGCCCCCTCGTCACCCTCAAAAGCGCCCTCACACTCGACGGCAAAATCGCCGCCCCCGACGACAACACCGGCTGGATCACCTCCGAACAAGCCCGCCTCCACGTCCAAACGCTCCGCCATCACACCGACTCCATCCTCACCGGCATCGGCACCGTACTCGCCGACGATTGCCTCCTCACCGACCGCAGCGGCGACGACCGCAGCCGCCCCCTCCTCCGCATCATCGTCGATTCCCAACTCCGCCTCTCGCCCCGTTCAAACATGGCCGAGACCTGCACGAACGACGTCCTCGTCGCCACCACCTCCGCCGCCAACCCCGAACGCCGCGCCGCCCTCGAACGCAAAGGCGTCGAAGTCGTCGTCCTCGATGGCGCCGACGGCCGTACCAGCCTCCGCGCCGTCGTCGAACTCCTCGCCGCCAGAAATTATCATTCCTTAATGATAGAGGCCGGCAGCAAGGTCAACTGGGCGGCTCTCGAGTCTGGCGTCGTCGATAAAATCTTCTTCTATTACGCACCCAAAATCCTCGGCGGCACCCAGTCCCTCCCCGTCGCCGGCGGCATCGGCCGCCGCCGCCGCGCCGACGCCCTCCGCTTCCGCGACGTCAAACTCCACCCCATCAGCAGCGACGAATTCGCCGTCGAAGCTTGGCTCGTCCGGCCCCCGCGCTAAAACTTATTATGTTCACCGGCATCATCGAAGAACTCGGCACCCTCGAGTCATTTGACTCCCAGCCCACCGGCGCACGACTCCGCGTCCGAGCCTCCACCGTCCTCTCGGACGCCTTCCCCGGAGCCAGCATCGCCGTCAACGGCGTCTGCCTCACCGCCGTCGATCTCGCCGCCGGCTCCTTCGCCGCCGACCTCGCTCCGGAGACGCTCTCCCGCACTAACCTCGGCGACCTCCGCCCCGGCGCCCGCCTCAACCTCGAACGGCCCCTCTCCCCCACCGGTCGCCTCGGCGGCCACATGGTCCAGGGCCACGTCGATGGCACCGGCGAATTCCTCGCACTCGAAGCCCTTGGCAATGATAACTGGTGGCTCCGCATCCGCGTCCCTCCCGCACTCGACCGCTACTTAATCGAAAAAGGTAGCGTCGCCGTCGATGGCATCAGCCTCACCGTCGCTCGCATCATCGACTGCGAACTCTCGATCACCATCATTCCGCATACCTTTGATCACACCACGCTCGGTGCCTATCTACCCGGCGCCCGCGTCAACATCGAATGCGACATGCTCGCCAAGCATGTCGAAAAACTCCTCGCCCACCGACAAGGTTAAACTGGTCAAAATGCCTAAACTCAAAGTCACCGTCGATCCCAACCTCTGCATCGCCGCCGCCTC
>CANNLB010000112.1 GCA_947505565.1 Acidobacteriota bacterium
CGCGTGAAGCCCACGCCCGTGCCCGACGTATCGCCTAGGTTGCCAAACACCATCGCCTGCACATTCGCGGCCGTCCCGATGTTGTCCGGAATCTTTTCCATCTTGCGATAGTAGACCGCCTTATCGTTCCACCAGGAACGGAACACCGCATCGCGGGACATCTTCAGCTGTTCGCGCGGATCCTGCGGGAACTCTTTGCCGGTCTTCTTCTTGACGAGCTTCTTGTACTCGACCACGACGTTCTGCAGATCTTCCGCATTCAGGTCGGTATCGAGCTTCGCTTTCCGCTTGGCCTTCTGCGCGTCGAAAATGTGGTTGAACTCTTCCATGTGGATTTCGAGTGCAACTTCGCCGAACATCTGGATAAACCGTCGATAGCAGTCATAGGCAAAGCGTTCGTTGCCCGTCTTGACCGCCATCCCGACCACCGACTGGTCGTTCATGCCCAGGTTCAGAATCGTGTTCATCATCCCCGGCATGGAGAACTTGGCACCGGAACGGACGCTGAGCAACAGCGGATCTTTCGCATCGCCCAACTTCTTCCCGGTCTCTTTTTCAAGACGGGTCAAAGCGACTTCCATCTGGTCTTCAATCTCTTGCGGAACAACGTTCTTGTTCTCGAAGTAGATGTTGCAGACCTGGGTCGAAATCGTAAATCCCGGAGGACACGGAATGTCGGCCTTGCACATTTCGGCTAGCCCGGCACCTTTGCCGCCGAGGGTGTCCTTCATCTTGCCGTTGCCTTCGGTCTTCGTACCGAAGCTGTAGACGTGTTTCTGCATCAATATCTCCTAAAGCGATTTAGTCACAATCTCCGAGAAGTCGGCGATTGAAGAAAACTCAGTTATGAGCTGGTTGAGCAAGCGCAAGCGATTGTCGCGGACAACAGGGTCCGGATCGTTCACCAGCACCTCATCGAAAAAGTGGTCGATCGCAGGCCGCAGCCCCGCAATCCGTTCGAGCTGCGCCGCATAGCCGCCATCTTTGATGGCCGCCTGCTCTGCCGCCGCAGCCACCCCGGACTCGGCCTCGTTGAAGAGGCTCGCGTCCGGCGCGCCCTCAGGCAGAGTGCCCGCCTGCGTAAGAATATTTTTGATCCGCTTAAATGCCGCGGCCACCGGCTCGAAGTTCGGGGTGGGTCGTACCGCCGTCACCGCGTCCAACCGCGCCAGGGCGTCTTTCACATCGGCCCAGCCGACGGCCAAAACGGCCGCGATTTCATCGTAAGCCGCTCCCTTCACTTCCCGGAAATAATGTTTCAGCCGTTCGACGAAAAACTCTTCCAGCTTCGCATCGCCCGCGCACAACTCCCGCAGCGAAGGCGTCAACTCGCCTTCCATCAAAATCTTCACCACGCCCTGCGCTGCCCGGCGCAACGCAAATGGATCCTTTGATCCCGTCGGAATCATATCCACCGCGAAGCAGCTCCGCAGCGTGTCAATCTTGTCGGCCAGCGCCAGCGCCTGCCCGGTCGCCGTCGAAGGAATCGAGTCTTCCATCGACAAGGGCTTGTAGTGCTCATAGACGGCCTTGGCAACTTCCGCCTTCCCGCCCTGCGCCGCAATGTACAGGCCCCCGATGATGCCCTGCAAATCGGTGAACTCTTTCACCATCTCCGTCGTCAAATCGGCCTTCGCCAAGTACGCCGCTGCGGCGGCATCCTCGCCGCCAAGCTCCTGCGCCAAAGCCACCATCCGCGTCGTCTTCTCAAGGTAAGACCCGATCTTGGCCTGGAACGTCACGTTCGCCAAATCCGCCACCCGGTCCGTCAACGTCCGCTTCTGGTCTATATCGTAGAAAAACCGCGCATCGTTGAACCGCGCCCGCAGCACCCGCTCGTTCCCGCGCACCACATGTCCTTCGGGATCGCTCGGAATATTCATCACCGCAATAAAGTTCGGAGCCAACGAACCATCCGCCGCGCTCACCGCGAAATACTTCTGGTGGAACCGCATCACCATCGTCAGCACCTCTTTCGGCAGCGTTAGATAGCTCGCATCGAACCCACCCAAAATCGCCGCCGGATACTCGGTGATGAAGGTCAGAGTCTCGAGCAGCTTCGCATCGGCCTGCACCGCGCCCAACGCCTGAATCTCCCGTTCAATCTTCGCCCGCCGCGCCGCACTCGGCACGATCACAAAATTCTCTTCGAGCGCGCTCTCATAGCCCGCAATCGTCACCGGAATCGCCGCCCGCGAACCTAACCGCCGATGCCCAAACGTCTCCCGCCCCGAAGTCACCCCCGCCAATTCAAACCCCACCACATCGTCACCCAACAAGGCCACAATCCACCGAATCGGCCGAATAAACTTCGGACCGCCTTTCCCAGTCCAAAACATCGACTTAGGAAAGTTCAGCTTCTGAATCAAATCCGGCAACAGCTCCGCCAGCAACTCGCCCGTCGCCCGACCCGCCACCTGCCGTCGAAACGTGAAGTACTCGCCCTTCGCGGTCGTCTCTACTTGCAAATCGTCAACACTAACGCCGTTCTTCTTCGCGAAGCCTTCCACGGCCTTCGGGTTCGCACCCTTCGGCGGCCCGCTCACAATCTCTTCGCTATCGGCCTGCCGCACGATCAACCCATCAGCCCACAGCACGAGCCGCCGCCCCGTCCCATCGGTCCGCGTCACCGTCCCGCCCAGCTTATGCCCATCGAGCACAGCCTGAAAATCCTTACCCAACTGCTCCAGCGCCGCCGGAATCATCCAATCCGGAATCTCCTCGGCGCCCACTTCGAGAAAGAACGGTAGCATCACGCCACCTCCTTCATCGTCCGGAACGGCTCTTGATCCACCCACGCCTGCGCCACGCCCACCGCAATCTTCCGAACCCGTCCGATCACCCCCACCCGCTCGGTCACGCTAATCGCCCCCCGAGCATCGAGAAGGTTAAAAAGGTTCGAACATTTCAACACCTGATCGTAGGCGCCCAGCAACGGATACCGCCGCTTCTCCGCCGGATCCTCGACGAGCTTATATCCATCCACCAACCGCTGCGCCTCGGCCTCATGCCGCTTCAGCGCCTCCCACAACATCTCCACATCGGCCGTCTCAAAGTTGTAGACCGAAAGCTGCAGCTCATCGAAGTACCGAACCTCTGAATACTTCACCCCCGGCGCCCACTCAATGTCGTAAACCGATTCCTTCCCCTGCAAAAAGCTCACAATCCGTTCCAGCCCATACGTAATCTCCGCCGGGCACAAATCCAAATCCATCCCGCCGCACTGCTGGAAATACGTAAATTGCGTGATCTCCATCCCGTCCAGCATCACCTGCCAACCAATCCCCCACGCCCCCAGCGTCGGCGACTCCCAGTTGTCTTCTTCGAGCTTCAGGTCGTGCTTGGACAAATCAATCCCGATCGCTTCCAGCGAACCCAGGTACTGATCAATCACGTCCTTCGGCGTCGGCTTCAAAATCACCTGCAGCTGCTGATGCTTATACAGCCGGTTCGGGTTATCCCCATATCGCCCGTCGGCCGGTCGCCGACTCGGCTGCACATAACCCACCCGCCAAGGCTTCGGCCCCAGCACCCGCAAAAAAGTCTCCGGAGACATCGTCCCCGCGCCGACTTCAATATCGTAGGGTTCCTGGATCACACAGCCGCGATCCGCCCAATACTTCTTCAGCTTAAAAACAGTTTCCTGAAACGAATCCATAGTCAGAGGGTTTCTAGCATCTGCGCGGTGATCAATCGGCGCTCAATTTGTTGTTCAATCGTGGTGACAAGAAAGCGGCGTAAATCCCGGGAAGTGGTCCGAGACCACGGGCGAGGCGTTAGGTTGTGAATCGGGGTAGTCAACATTTCGCGGGCCAAAATCCGGGACTCGTCACTCACTCGCAGATCGGGCAAAAAGCCGGAAAGCCGGACCGCCCAAAGAGAAAAATATTGAATTGCCGTCCAGGTAGCTTCCTCGGTTCGGTCGCTCGGCGCCTGGCGTATGTACTCGAGAATAGCGGTCAACAGTCGAAAAAATCTTTCATTGGGCTCGCCCGCGGGTAGAATCTGGTCGCAAATTTCGGCGATGAAGTCCAGACCCACGCTGGCCGTATAATTGTTGGCAAGTGAAAATTGAGACTGGAGCAATTCACAGCCATCCATCTTGCAAAGTTCAACGTTCTCCCGTTGGAAATACTGCATGTTTACTTGGGAGAGCCGCTCCAACCCCGACCCGAACGGACCTTTCGGCCGCCGCGCCCGGCGAGCTATGCCGCGCAACCGCCCTTGATCGCGCGTCAAAAAACTGACGATCAGGTCTGCTTCCCGGAAGGGATAGGATCGGAGGACGTATGCTTCGCTTACCTTTGACGGCACCAGTTCGGTGTTGAAGTTTCAGGTTACCATAGCTAACCTAAGCATCCATATGATTGAAACGGATCGGCTCCTCGCCTACCTCGCCGCCTGCTCCATTCTGGCCCTTACGCCCGGCCCCGGAATCTTCTACGTCATGACCCGCACCCTCGCCGGCGGAACCCGCGAAGGCGTCCTCTCCTCGGTCGGCACCTTCGTCGGCGGTTTCGCCCACGTCCTCGCCGCCGCCCTCGGACTTTCCGCTATTCTCGCCACCTCCGCCCTCGCCTTCCAAGCCGTCAAATACGCCGGTGCCGCCTACCTCGTCTACCTCGGCATCCAAATGATCCGCCGCTCCGGCCACCTCGAAGTCGCCGACGCGCCCCCTCCCAAGGGCAGCCCCTTCCTCCAAGGCATCGTCACCGAAGCTCTCAACCCCAAAACCGCCATCTTCTTCCTGTCGTTCATCCCCCAATTCGTCACCCATCCCTCCTTCGCTCAATTCGTCTGTCTCGGTGCCATCTCCGTCACCCTCAACACCCTCGCCGACCTCCTCGTCGTCGCCTTCGCCGCTCCCCTCGCCCGCAAACTAACCGGCACCTGGCGCCGCCGCCAGCAACTCGCTACCGGCACCGGCAGGATCACCTTGGGGGCCTATGTCGCGATTGATTGATCTCATCGACGTAACAACCGTCCCCATGGCCATCACCCTCGGTATGGTTGAAGAACATCGCGCCGAAGGCCACGTCATCTACAGCATGGAAGCCCAGCCCAAACATCACAACCCCATCGGGTCGGTCCACGGCGGCATCTATTGCGACCTCGCCGACATGGCCATGGGCATCGCTATGCTCACGACCCTCGCCGACGGCGAGGCCATGACCACCATCGAGCTCAAGATCAACTATTTACGACCCGTCATCACCGGCCGCATGGTCGCCGAAGCTCGCGTCGTCCACCGCGGCCGCACCTCCGGCTTCATCGAATGTGACGTCCGCGACGCCCAGGGCCGCCTCGTCGCCAAGTCCTCATCCACCTGCGTCCTGCTTTCGGGAGACCGCGCCACTCCCATCTTCGCCCGCTACCAATCTTAACCATGCCCCTCTTCGCCCTCACCATCTTCGTCTCTGCTTTTCTTCTCTTCCAGATTCAACCCGTCATCAGTAAGGCCATCCTGCCCTGGTTCGGAGGAGCCGCCAACGTCTGGAACACTTGTATGTTGTTCTTCCAAGCCGCCCTACTCGGCGGCTACACCTACGCCCATTGGCTCCAACGACAACCCGCCGCCCGCCAAAAGCAGATTCACCTCGTTCTCCTCGTCCTCAGCGCCCTTACCCCCATCATGCCCCCGGAAGCCTGGAAGCCCAGCGGCACCGAAGACCCCACCCTCCGCATCCTGCTGATCCTCGCCGGCACCATCGGCTTGCCCTACTTCATGCTCTCGACCTCCAGCCCCCTGCTGCAAAGCTGGTACACCCGCGCGAGCGGCGGCGCCGTCCCCTGGCGCCTCTTCGCCCTCTCCAACACCGCCTCTCTCCTCGCCCTGCTCACTTATCCCCTCTTCGTCGAACCCAAATTCGCCGTCCCCCTCCAAGCCCGCTTCTGGGGCTTCGGCTACTTCTTCTTCGTCTCTCTCTGCGCTGTCGTCGCCTGGAAGTTCGCCGACGCCAAAGAGCCCGTACTGCTCGAAGACGCCCCTCCGCCCACCTGGACCCTCCGCACGCTCTGGATCACCCTCTCCGCCGTCGCCTCCGTTCTCCTTCTCGCTCTCACGAGCTATCTCACGCAGGACGTCGCCGCCATTCCCTTCCTCTGGGTCCTCCCCCTCGTCCTCTACCTCCTCACCTTCATCCTCTGCTTCGATACCGACCGCATCTACAACCGCTGGTTCTTCCTCCCCGGCCTTGCCGGCCTCTACGGCTATTTCACCCGCGTCCTCGACCGCGAAGGTGACAGCCTCACCGTCCTCCAAAGCATCGCGATCGTCTCCGCCACACTCTTCGTCTCCTGCATGGTTTGCCACGGCGAACTCGCCCGGCTCAAGCCCCACCCACGATACTTAACCGGCTTCTACGTCTCCATGTCCCTCGGCGGAGCCATCGGCGGCCTCTTCGTCAGCCTCCTCTCCCCGGTCATCTTCAACACCTTCCATGAACTCCCCATCGGCCTCTTCCTCTGCTCCGCCCTCGCCATCGGAGTCCTCTACCGCTCCCAACGCGAATGGTTCGAAAAACGCATCGGCTTCGCGGCCCTCGTTCTCCTCCTCGGTACCCAGGGAGCCTTCGGCTGGTGGCTCGTCCGCATCAAGCAGGAAGAGGTCTCCCATGCCCCCGTCGCCGTCCGTAACTTCTACGGCCACCTCCACCTCAGCGTTGACCTCGATGCCAAAGAACCCGGCGCCGCCAAAGCCCTCATCCACGGCATGATCAACCACGGCCAGCAGCTCCTTAACCCCGAACGCAGTATGATCCCCTCCAGCTACTTCTGCCGCGCCAGCGGTGCCGGTCGCGCCATTCTTAGCCGGGAAGAAGGCGTACCCCAGAAAGTCGGCGTCCTCGGCCTAGGCTGCGGCGCCCTCCTCGGCTACGGTCGCAAAGGCGACATCTTCCGCCTCTACGAAATCAACCCCTACGTCTTCCAACTTGCCCGAAAACACTTTACGTTCTTAACCGAAACGCCTGCTACCACCGAAGAGATCCTCGGCGATGGCCGCCTCGCTCTCGAGCGCGAAACCACCCCTCAAAACTTTGACGTCTTGTTCATGGACGCCTTCTCGGGAGACTCCATCCCTGTTCACCTCGTCACCCGCGAAGCCTTCGCCCTCTACTTCCGGAACATGAAACCCACCGGCATCCTGGTCATGAACATCACGAACCAATACCTCGACCTCAAACCCGTCATGGCCTCCGCCGCCCAAGCCGCTGGTAAAGTCGCCATCGAGATCGAAGACTCCCCCGGCGACGACAACGCCGAGTGCTTCTACTCCCACTACGTTCTCATCCTTTCGAAGGAGGCCCTCGCCGGCTACCCCAATCTCCAGAAGAATGCAAAG
>CANNLB010000113.1 GCA_947505565.1 Acidobacteriota bacterium
ACTCGTTCTGATTGGTGTTGTTGACGTGGCGTCCGATCTGCACGTAGTAAAAAGGTAGCTCCGGCTGTGAGAAATCCTGCCGGAAGGACGCGATGAGCTTTTCCATTTTCGCCGCGTACTCGGGCATAGCCTTGGGGCTAGCGTCGGATTCGCCCTGGTACCAGAGAATGCCTTTCACCTGCCCGCCGACGGCAATGAAGCGGCGCAGCGTGGCGCCGTAGAGGGAATCGCCTTGCTTATCTTTCAGTTCGGGGCTCCACTGATCCATACTGGTGCCGCCGTGGGCGCAGGGGACAAGGCCGATGGGGATTCCGGTGCGGGTGAGAATCTCTTTCGCGAAGGGCAGGCCGAGGCCGGCGCCTTTCTTGCGATTGGCCATCCACTGTTCGAGGTCCTGACCGGTCACCTTCTCGGGCTGTCCGTCTTTATTCTTGCGCCAGTGCACGCGGTCGGTGGCGTCGACCAAGCGGTGCAGGGGCTCCGTGGCCTGGGTCCAACGATCAGTTTGGTCGAAGCTGCGGACGCGGTCTTCAGGGCCCTGCACATCGACCAGGTCGCCGACGCCTTCCATGTTCGATTGGCCGGCCAGAATCCATAGATCGCCGATGTAGAGATCCTTGATGATTTCCGGAGTTCCCGCGACGATCCGCACTTCGAGCGAGTACGGCCCACCCTGGGGCACACCTTTCAACTCTCCCGCCCACTTCGTGGCTTTAACGCGTTCAAGCGGCTTCCAATCGAAACCCGGCAGGGGTCCTTCGGCGTTCATCAAGCGGGCTTCGACGAATTTGTTGACCGCGCGCTGGGCCGTTCCGGCCAGCTTAATATTCACTCGCCCATCAGCGCCCCGCTGCAGCACTTGTCCTGGACTAGGACCTACATTAATTTTTAGATCTTGCGCGTAGATCGCGACCGTAAGAAGGAAAAGGCAGACGAACCGAGCCATCATGTACCAGAGTTTATCACCCAAGACGCTCATGGTAGATTGGAAACCTCTATGTTTCGTCGCGATTTCTTGACCACCCTCGGCGCGGTGGCCGCCGCCTCCGCCGCAATGCCGGGCCCGATCCCGCTGGGCATCAACACCTACTGCCTGCGGTCGCTGCGGTGGACGGATGCACAGTTGCTCGACTACTGCGCGGCCCAGCGCCTGGACGCTGTTTTTCTGCAGGATTCGGCCGACCCCGGACGCTACGAACCCGCCCACTGGAAGTGGGTGAGAGAGAGGGCCAAAGAGCTGAAACTACACCTGGAAACCGGTGGCGGGACAATTCTGCCGAAGACGCGGGCCGGTATTGCGGACGAGATCACCAAGCTGAAACGAGAGATTGCGCGGGGGGCCGCCATGGGTTCTCCGATCATCCGGGCACTGCTGGCGAGTGATCGGGAACATCTCCCGCCGGGCTCCATTGAGCAGCACACCGAAACCGCGCTGACGATCTTTAAGGCGGTGAAGAGCGAGTTGCAAGACGCGAGGATCAAGATTGGACTGGAGTTTCATAAAGACCTGCAAGGGTGGGAGATGAAGCGGTTGATCGAGGCGGCCGGGACCGACACGGTAGGGAGCTATCTCGACACGGGCAACCCGGTGTTCGTGATGGAGGATCCGCTGCAGTCGGTGGAGACGCTGGCTCCGTTGGCGGTGACGGTGCATCTGCGGGACTCGGTGGTGTATGAGCATCCCAAGGGAATCGCCGTGCAGTGGGTGCCTTTGGGCGAGGGTAACATCGATTTCGTAAAGGTGGTGGCGCGGGTGCGGGAGTTGGCGACGGGGGTACACATCTATGTGAAGCCGATCACGGGGCGGCCGCCGCAGGTGCTTCCGATTTTCGACCCGAAGTTTTGGGAGCTGTACCCGGAGGCCAAGGCGAAGGACTTCGCCCGGTTCCTGGCGCTGGCCAAGCGAGGCGGGCCTTACGAAGGGCACGTGGTAACGGAAGATTTGTATGGCCAGCCGGTGGCCCCGCAGTTCCTGCCGGCGGTGCAGTATCAGCAGCGCGACCATGTGGAGCGGGGCGTCGCGTATGCACGCAAGACGCTAGGGCTGGGGATTCGTCACAAGGAATCGAGATAAGCATAATAGCGCGCCAGAAACTTGGCGGCGGCATTGTCGGGCGGGGCGACGTAGTCGTGGAAGCGCTCGTTGTCGCCGAGGGTGGCGCGTAGATCTTTCCACAGCGCAGGCCAATCGAGGAGGCCGGCGCTGCGTAAAAGGTGACGGTTCATCGTTTTCAGAAACGGGTCGTTCACCTCTTTCGTGCCGATGCCCCGGGTGGCGACGATCTGGGCCAGCGGTGCGGCATCGACGATGTCGGCGAGGACCTGGGTGCCCCGGCAACTGCCGAGAAAGATCAGCTTGGCTGAGCGCGGGATAAGCGGCAGGGTGCGCGGCACATGATAGTCATGACCGCGATGGACGAAGACTTCCGGGGGGCGGGGGAGCAACGTTTCGACGAGGCGGCGGCGGTCCTCGGCGTCCTGGGTGCGGTCCGGAAATTTAACGATGTCCATGGGCACGTTGGCGACGATGGTGATGGCTTTGATCGTCACTTGAACAACGCCGTTGGCTTCCTTCCAACGCCAGGCGGGATCGGCGGCATAAGAAGCGCGGAAGCTTTCATAGGATTCGACGCCGTCGTCGTCATCGGGGAAAACGAAGCGTTCCAGGATGGAGGGGCCCAGGACGAGCGGGCCGACGGCGGAGTGCGCCGAAAGTAAGCGGGCGAAGGTCGAGTCGCCAAGGGCCGGCCGGTAGGCGGTAGCGCCCAGGATGGTAGCCGCGTCGAGCGCTTCGGGAAGGGTGTTCACGCCTCGGCAGGCTTTGTCGATAAGGAGTCGCTTATCGAAACGAGCGAACCGGTCAAGCTGGGCGGCGAGAGCCATAACACGACGGAGCAGAGGGGAGGGGAGCGCGGCGGGGTCGCCTTGAGTCAGGAGCGCGGGAACGAGTTCCACTTCATCTTCGGCGCGGGCCAACCCGGCGAGGGTCAGGCGCTGGGGGCCGGTAAGCGGTCCGAGAGGGGCGAGGCCGGACTGGTGGAGAACGCGGAAAAAGTCGGCGGCTTCGGAGGCGACGGCCCGGTGCCAGTAGGGAGAAGGGTCTTCGCGATAGGCGTCGAGGAGAGCGGCGAGGCGGAAGTCTCCCGGGGGGCGATTCTTGCTGGCGAAGGCGGCCGTAGCGGGGTCAGGGAACGCGACAAGTTCGGCGAGGGCGGGCAAACGTTGCGCGAGGAAAGCGGCTTCGGTGGGGGCTTCGGCGATGGCAGCTTGGATGATCGCCCAGCCGTAAGGAAAACGAAGGCAGGTGTCCACTTCGCGGAGGGCTGCTTCCGGCTGACGACGGGCGGCGCGTTCGAGCAGTTGGTGGCCCTGGGCATCGGGGAGAGCGTAGGCTTGTTCGAGGGCAAGAGTGAACGGGAGATCGGCGAGCCAGTCGCGTTCCAGCACCGAACGGATACGGCGATGGGCGGCTGGCGGATCCTTCGAAGCCAGCGCCATAAAGGCCTCGCGCTGCACTCGATCGCGCCACGGAGCGGCGCGGAGTTCAGGCGCGCGGTCGAAGGCGACGTCGGGCTCCAAGGCGACCAGACGTAACAGGGTTTCGAGAAGTACGGCAGCAAGCAGAAGCATTCCCTACTTTGAGTGTAGTATCCTCCCTGCAATGCTCGACCCCAAACGTTTGGAAAAGTTCCGGGTGAAACCCGGGAAAATACTTCGGCTGAAGGATCATGATCCGGCTTGGCAGCCCGAGGGCAAGACGGCCCAGGAAGCAGTCGAGAAGACGATGGCCGGCAACATGGAAAAGCTTTACGAGGCTCAGTGCAAGCTGTACGCCAAAGACGAGTGGAGCATTCTGGTGGTGCTGCAGGCGATGGATGCGGCAGGGAAAGACGGGTTGGTGAAGCACGTTATGAGTGGGCTGAATCCGCAGGGCTGCAACGTGCATAGCTTCAAATCGCCTTCACCGGAGGAGTTGGACCACTCGTTTCTCTGGCGGTGCATGAAGGTTGCCCCGGCGCGCGGGCAGATCACCATTTTCAATCGTTCGCACTACGAAGAGGTGCTGGTTGTGAAGGTGCATCCGGAGTATCTAGGCAAGCAGCGGCTCCCGGCCAGACTGGTCACGAAGACGATTTGGAAGGAGCGCTACGAGGACATCAACAACTTCGAGCAGCACTTGGCGCGGAACGGGACCAAGATTATCAAGATCTTTTTAAACGTGTCGAAAGAGGAGCAGAAGCGGCGCTTTCTGGACCGTCTGGACACGCCGGAGAAGAACTGGAAGTTCTCGCTGGGCGACCTAACCGAGCGGCGCTTCTGGGATGACTACATGCGCGCCTATGACGAGATGCTGGAGGCGACGAGTACCAAACACGCGCCGTGGTTCGTCATTCCGGCGGACCACAAATATGTGGCCCGGGCGGCGGTGGCGGAGATTCTGACGAAGACGATTCTCGAAGTGGCAACCGAGTATCCCACGGTGGGGCCGGAAGCCAAACTGGCGCTGGCCGAGGCGCGAACCAAGCTCATTTCAGAGTGAGGACAGGCACTGCTCGGTGTCGCGCGCGATCAAAAGTTCGTCGTTGGCGGGAAGCACCCAGACCGAGACCCGCGCAGGCTTCGGCGCGGACCGCGGCCGAGTTTTCGCCGATGCCGCCGATGAAGACAATCGCGTCCGCGCCGTTCAGAACCGCCCAGTAAGCGCCGATGTAGTTGCGGATGCAATAGTAAAAACGTCAATGGCCATGGCGGCGCGGCCGGAGCCGCTTTCGCGTTGAGTCTGTAGCGTTCGCATGTCCTGCGATAGACCCGAGAGGCCAAGCAGGCCGCTTTGGCGATTGAGAAGTTCTTCGACGCTATGGGCGCTGGCACCCTCCTCGGCGAGCAGCGCGAGGAGGGTGCTGGGGTCGAGGTCGCCCGAGCGGGGCGAAGCCCATGGAGCTATCGACGGACCGACCATGGTCGACGGCACAGACAGAGGCGCCGTTGCCAAGGTGGCAGGTGATGACCTTCGCCGCGGGGCCCACACGCTGGCTAACATAGTGATGCGAAATACCGTGGAAGCCGTAGCGGCGGATCTTGTCGCGGGTGTTATAGGCGTAGGGAAGGCCGTAGAGAAAGGACTTCGGCGGCAGGGTGTGGTGGAACGTGGTATCGAAGACGGCCACGTGCCGGGCGTGCGGCATGAGCTTGGCGATGGCGTAATAGCCACGCAGGTTGTGCCGATTATGCAGCGGGGCGAGGCTGATTAAGTCCTCGATGGCGTGGACGACTTCCGGAGTCATCAGGGCGGCGGAAGTGAACGGTTCGCCGCCATGAAGGACGCGGTGGCCGACGGCGTTGATCGCGCCGAGCTCAGCGGCATGAGCGCTGAGCGCCGCAGCCAGGCCGTCTTCGAAGTCTTAGACGACCAGGGTACGGCGGGTGCGGCGACCTTGTCAATCTACGGCGGTCAGAATCGAATCCGGCGCGCCAATCCGTTCGATGGTGACCGTCGCAAGAACCGCGTCGGTGGAGGTTTCGAGGATCTGACTTTTAATGGACGAACTGCCGCAATTGAGGACGAAAACCTTCATCGTTTTCGCTGGAAGCCGACGCGGAGTTCGACCGTTTCGGTGGCGGTAAGATGGCGGTACTGGCCCGGCGAGAGCCCTTGCAACGTTAACTCTCCGATGCCGACACGAATGAGGCGCAGGGTGGGGAAACCGACGGCGGCGGTCATGCGGCGGACTTGCCGATTCTTGCCTTCGGTCATCGTGATCTCAATCCAGGAGGTAGCGATTTCGGAGCGGAAGCGAATGGCGGGGACGCGGGGAGGATACGCCGGCGTGACGCGTTTGGTTTTTACCGGACGGGAGATATAGTCAGCCACGGCTACGCCGCGGCGCAGATGGTTCAAGGCTTCGTCGGTGATTTCGCCTTCGAGTTGGACGTGGTACGTGCGGGGGTGGTTGTGCTCGGGGTCGAGCATGCGATGCTTGACCCAGTTGTCGTCGGTGAGAAAGAGGAGACCTTCGCTGTCGAGATCGAGACGGCCAACGGGATACACTTCGGGAATATTGATGTACCCGGCCAAAGTGGGGCGCGGTTCGGGCGAACCGTCGGTGAACTGGGGCAGAACACCGTAGGGCTTATGAAAGAGAAGGTATTGATACATGAATTAAAGGGGACGGAGCCAGAGATTGCGAAACTTCATCGTGGTCTTCGGTGCGTCCTTGAACCCGCTGTGGTCCTGGAGCAGCAAGGGGCCGACGGTGCACTCGGTGGCCTTCTCGATGGTGACATGATCCTGCACCAGTTCGCCGTTGAGCAATACGGTGACGGTGGCCTTGTTCGTGACCGCACCGGCGGCGTCGCAGACGGTGGCATGGAAGATGATGTCGTAGGATTGCCATTCGAGGGGCTGGCGGGCAGCGTTAAGCATCGGGGCGGATTGGCCGTAGAGGGCGCCGAGAGAACCGTTGGCGTAGGTCGGGTTCTCCCAGGAATCGAGGATTTGGATTTCGTAACGGCCGTGGAGATAGACGCCGCTATTGCCTTTCAACTGGCCTTTCTGGGCGGGCATGGCGGGGATTTGGAATTCGACATGGAGGTGGGCGCTGCCGTGGGGAGCTTTGGTGTGGATGTCGCCGACGCCACTGGAGCAGGAGATTTCTCGGTTGGCGACGGTGCAGCGGGCGGGTTGGTTGTCGGGGCCGAGCCAGCCGTCCATGTTGACGCCGTTGAAGAGTTCGATTTTGTCCGCGGCGAGGAGGGCGGGTAGGCAGAAAAGAAAGGGGAGCACGATACGCATGCTCCCAATACTATCCTTCTAGCAGTTAGCTAAGCAGGATGAGGACGTCGCCCGGATGAATAACCCTGTTTTCGTCCTTCAGCTTGCCGAGGTCGGCGGCGATTTCCCAGAGCGAATCGCCGCCGACGACGGTGTACTTTTCCGGTACCGGCGGCGGACTTCGGTACTCGCAAAGAATTGACGAGCCCTGCTCGCCAAAACTTTATCACCAACAGGCCCCGACTGTGCTGCCTATCCGACGAGCATGGGCTTGTGGCGCTCGGTCTGGCCGCGCGGGCAAAACGTCGGTGCCTAAACCTATTCAACGATATACGCGCCTCGGCACGGATGAGGAAGGTCCCGCCCGTCGGCAGACCACGCGGCATGATCAGTTTGTGATCTGGGCAAGTCTATTCGAGCAGAAGTGGTCAATTTCTGGGGGGCGCCGAGGCGGAAGGAGGAGTCGAATTCCTTAATCATGTTCCACATCGAATTGACTTGCTCTTCGGTTGGCGCGGAGGACGAGCTTGTCGCCT
>CANNLB010000114.1 GCA_947505565.1 Acidobacteriota bacterium
CCCGCGCCGCATAGCCCAAAGGTTCATTCCCGAAATCAGCAACACCACAAGCCATCACTCTCGCGGCTTCACTCCATCCCAAGGCCCGAATGTTCCCTCCGGCAACAGCGGCAGCACCACCAGAGCCATCAGCCCAAACCGAAACCCCGATCGCAACCCCTCCTCCGGCAACCGTTCCGCCCAGCCATGCAATCGCGCTTTCTCCGCCAGCAAAACCTACGGCACCGCGATCATTCTTCTCGCTAACTTCCACTCCTCCACCCTCGCTCACAACACCGTCGCCAAGGGTGCATAATTGGCCCCCAGCATCCCCGCCGTTCCCGCCAACCCGCCCAGCAGCGTAAAAGTCCGCATCCCCGCAAATTCGTCCCCCTTCCGTTGACGGTCCACGACCACCGCCGCCCCACCTTGCGCCGCCACCGCCAACCCCACCACTTTTTCCCAGCTTATATCCATCGGATTCCCCGTCTACATCCGCTATAGTTGAAGTTATGAATCGTCCCGGTGCTATTACTATGCGCGGTAACCCCAAAGACCTCTCCGGCCCCGAACTCAAAGTCGGCGACCCAGCCCCCGAGTTCACCGCCGTCGACTCCACTATGAAGCCCATCACCCTCGCCGACACCGCCGGCAGCGTGCGCATCTTCTCCGTCGTCCCTTCGCTCGATACCCCGGTCTGCGACATGCAAACTAAGCGGTTCAACGACGAAGCCGCCGCCCTCCCTAACATCAGGTTCTACACCATCTCCATGGATCTCCCCTTCGCCATGAAGCGCTGGTGTGGTGCTATGGGCGTCGACAACATGGCGATGATCTCCGACCACCGCAACGCCTCTTTCGGCGAAGCCTACGGAACCCTCATCCCCGATCTTCGCATCGAGTGCCGCGCCATCTTCGTCGTCGACCAGGACAACACCATCCGCCACGTCGAATATGTCCGCGAAGTAGCCGAACACCCCGACTACGACGCCACCCTCGCCGTCGCCAAAGCCCTTTCGGCCACCTGAAATCTTCTAAGAACGGGGATTGACACTTCTAATCCTGGAATCTCGGTCCCCGTACCGAACCATCCCCACTGGTAAGTCGTTCAATTATCTGGTAGATTGTGCGCTAACCGCGTTGCTGTGAGGATGGCATTAGAATTGCATACCAGTTTCACGGCGTAGTGTCTCTCCCGCTTCGGATACCCTGCTGTGAACGAACTGAAACGACAACTAATCGGCGCGCTCATCGTCATCATGACGGTAGCAGCTGTGCTTGCCGCCGCCGTTAACTTCCAGCAGCAGAATAAGTACGAGCTACCCGAAGACGGCGTCACTTGGGTCGATCGTTCCACTCCCCTCCATCCAAAAGCCGTCATCGCCCTCCATATCGCCCCTGGCAGCCCTGGCGAAAAGTTCGGCATCCGCGAAGGTGATGTCCTGCGCCGCATTGGAACCCTCCCTGTCGAAAATGCCATCGACGTCCCCCAAATCCTCGTCGGCTCCGGTGCCTGGAAAAAGCTCGATTATTTCGTCGAACGCGTCGTCATTCGCCAGGGCGTCGCCGTTGCCCTCGAAACCAAACTCGCCCTCGTCGTCGAAGCCCGCACCGCCGGCAGCGCGGTGC
Organism: Acidobacteriota bacterium; assembly: GCA_947505565.1. Taxonomy (GTDB): domain Bacteria; phylum Acidobacteriota; class Terriglobia; order Bryobacterales; family Bryobacteraceae. Next base: position 1,609 of record CANNLB010000114.1, read on the forward strand.
TGTATCAATACGCCGTCGGTGCCGCCTATCTGTTCATCGGCCTCTTTGTCTTCTTCCGCCGCGGCTCGGCGCATCGTGCCGTGCACTTCTATCTCCTCTGCCTCGCCAGCTTCGTCCTCAATACCTTTCATTACACCGGCAAACTCAATAACTTCGACAAAGTGATTTACTACTGTAACGTCTTCGCTGGCCTCTTCCTGCCGACTCTCTTCTTTCATTTTTCCGTCGTCTTCCCCGAACCCTCCCGTCTCTTCCGCGCCCGTTGGGTCCGCGTCGCCCTCTACGTTCCTGCTATGGTTCTCAGCGTCCTCTGGGTTTTAATTACCGCTTCCGTTCTGCGTCTCGATGTCTCGCTCATCGAACTCCGTTGGATGATGGACCGCGTTTGGCTCCTCTTTGTCGTCTCCGGCCAAATCGCTGGCGCCATCGTCCTCGCCCTCCGCTACCCCCGCGCCGAAGACCAGATCGTTCGCCAGCAGCTCAAATGGCTCCGCAACGGTGCCGTTCTCGGCGTCCTCCCGTTCACCGTTCTCTATGCCCTGCCCTTCGCCATCGGTGCTATCCCCTCAGCCCGTATGGAAATGGCGGTTCTCGCTCTCGTCCTCGTCCCCATCACCTGGGCCTACGCAATCTTTCGCTACCGCCTCATGGACGTCGACGTCATCTTCCAGCAAGGTTACGTCTATACCCTCGCTACCCTCGGCGTCCTCGCCGTATTCTACGGCCTGCTCGTCTCCATTACCGCCGGCCGCCCCTCCGGTCCCAACAACGTCCCTGGAGCCGAAAACTCCTCCAGCCGCCTTGACGACCTCTCCCCCGTCGCCCTGGTCGTGCTCATCCTCGTCGCCGCCTTCGTCTTCCAGCCCATCCGCAACTGGCTCCAGGAAATCCTGGACCGCTACGTCTTCTATCGCGACCGCTACGACTACCGCCGCACCCTCATCGAATTCGCCCGCGAACTCAGCGCCGAAACCGACCTCAACCGCATGTTGAGCTCCGTCTCTGACCGTCTCCTTCGCACCCTCTCCATCCAGCATCTCGCCTTCTTCCTCTCGGACGAAAAGCAGTCGGAAACGTTCCGCATGTACATGACAGCCGGCCTCACTCGCCCCGTCCCCGATGTCATGGACCTCACGTTTCTCTCGTCCGAGATGGCCCGCGAAACCCCCTATCTTTTTTTCGAACGCACCCGGAACTTCATCGACGTCCTCGCCCGCGAATGGCCCGCCAGCGTCAAACACTCGATCGCCGACCTCGGCCTCACTTATTACATCCCCTGCACCTCCCGTGGCCGCGTCATCGCCTGGCTCGGCGTCTCCCGTACCGATAAAGGCGATTTCCTCTCCTCCGACGACGTCGAACTCCTCGTCACCCTCGGCGGCTACGTCGGCATCGCCGTCGAAAACGCCCGCCTCTACCGCTCTCTCGAACGTAAGGCCGAAGAGGTCGAACGCCTCAAAGAATTCAGCGAAAACATCGTCGAATCCATCAACGTCGGTATTCTCGCCGTCGATCTCGAGGACCGCGTCGAAAGCTGGAACACCCAGATGGAGCACCTCACCGGTATCAGCCGCCGGGACGCCGTCGACCGCCGCCTCCGCGAACTCCTCCCCGCCTTCCTCAATGACGAACTCATCCGCCACCGCGGCGACATCGGCATCCAGCATATCTATAAGGCGGCGCTTACGGACCGTATTGTTAACATCGCCGTCGCCCCGCTCATCTCAAAGGAGCAGGAACGAATCGGCCGCCTCATCATCTTTGACGACATCACCGAACGTTCCGAACTCGAAACCCGCCTCGTCCAGGCCGACAAACTCAGCTCCATCGGCCTCCTCGCCGCCGGCGTCGCCCACGAGGTGAACACCCCCCTCGCCGTCATCTCGACTTACGCACAAATGCTCGCCAAGCAAGTCAACGGCGACGAAGCCAAGTCCCGGATGCTCGAAAAAATCGCCAAGCAAACCTTCCGCGCCAGCGAAATCGTCAACAGCCTTCTCAACTTCTCTCGCACCGGATCCACCGAGTTCGAAGATGTGGACATCACCCGCGTCCTCCGCGAAACCCTCTCCCTCATCGAACCCCAGCTCCAAAAATCGCAAATCCGCGTCCTCCATTGCTTCGAACCCAACCCCCGTCTGATCCGCGGCAACAGTAGTAAACTCCAACAGGTCTTCCTCAATCTCTTCCTCAACGCCCGCGACGCTATGGAGTTCGGAGGCGTCCTCGAAGTCAAAACCTCCCTTGAAGCCGCCGCCCTCCGCGTCGATGTCCTCGACTCCGGCCAAGGCATCTCCCCCGATCTCCTCAGCCGCATCTACGATCCCTTCTTCACTACCAAAGGCGCCCAAAAAGGCACCGGCCTCGGCCTGTCCATCACATACGGTATCGTGAAAGAGCATGGCGGCTCCATCGTCGCCGACTCGACCCCCGGACAAGGCACCTGCTTTACCCTCGCCTTCCCCCTGGTCCCCAAAACTGTTGAGGAACCTCTGAATGCCCTCCGCCCCTAAGGGCCGTATTTTAATCATTGACGACGAAGAAGACATCCGCGAATCTCTCGAAACGCTACTCTCCCTCGAAGGCTACATCGTCGAACTCGCCCCCCTCGCTAATGCAGGCCTCCGCTGCATGGAGGAATCGACCTACGACCTCGTCCTGCTCGACCTCATGATGCCCGATAAGTCGGGCCTCGAAGTCCTGGCCGAAGTCCGCCAGCGCGACCGCGCTACGCCCATCTTCCTGATCACCGCCTACGGCTCCATCGACGTCGCCGTCCGCGCCCTCAAGTCTGGCGCCAACGACTACTTCTCCAAGCCCTGGGACAACGAGAAACTGCTTATCGAAATCGAACGCCAAATCGGTAAGAGCCACCTCGAACGTGAAAACGTCGAACTCAAACGCGCCCTCAAGCAGCGCTATTCGTTCCCCAATATTGTCGGCAAAAGCGAGCGGATGCTCAAGGTGCTCGACCTTGTCACCCAGGTCGCGCCCTCCCGCGCCACCATCCTCATCACCGGCGAAACCGGCACCGGCAAAGAACTCATCGCCAAGTCGATTCATACCAATTCCACCCGCTCCGAACAGCCCTTCATCGCTGTCAACTCTGGCGGCCTCCCCTCCGACCTCCTCGAATCCACCCTCTTTGGCCACGTCAAAGGGGCGTTCACCGGCGCCATCGCCTCCCACAAAGGAGTCTTTGAAACGGCCAACCGCGGAACGATCTTCTTCGATGAAATCGGCAATATCTCCCTCGACACCCAAGCCAAGTTACTCCGCGTCATTCAGGAACGCGAGTTCATGCCCCTCGGCTCCACCGACGTCATGCAAGTCGACGTCCGCTTAGTCGCCGCCACCAACGAAGATCTTAAGAAGTTAGTCGACGAACGCCGCTTCCGCGAAGATCTTTACTACCGCCTCAACGTCATCAACATCCCCCTGCCGCCCCTCCGCGACCGCAAAGAAGATCTCCCCCTTCTCATCCAGCACTTCTTCGATCGCTTCTGCCAGGAAAACTCGAAATTCCTCAAGCCCGATGGCAAATCGTCGCTCCAGTTCGAACCCGACGCTCTCCAACTCCTCATCGAACACAATTGGCCCGGCAACGTCCGGGAACTCGAAAATGCGGTCGAACGGGCCGTCGTCCTCTCAAACGGACCCATCGTCCCCGTCACCGTCCTCCCCGACTCGCTCCTCCACTCCGGCGGCATCAAAATCCGGACGGACTCGACCGGCAACCTCCCCTCCGATGCCTCCCTCTACGAAATCGTCGCCGCTTTCGAGCGCCAACGCATCATCCAGGTCCTCGAAACCGTCAACTACTCCCAGACCGAGGCCGCTGAAATGCTCCGCATTCCACTCTCCACCCTCAACCAAAAAATCAAGCGCCTCTCGATCGATATCAAAAAGGGCAACCGCCCCTAGCGAATACTCAGCGTCCCCCCGTCCACCGGCAAGCCCACGCCCGTTATGAACTCCGCCTCGTCGCTGCACAAAAACAGCGCCGCGTGGGCCATCTCCTCCGGCCGCGCCATCCGTCCAATCGGCTGCGCCTTCGATAGCTTCTCAAACATCTCCGCTTCCCGCCCCGGATAGTTCTTCGCAATAAACCCATCGACAAACGGCGTATGTACCCGTCCCGGCAGTAACGCGTTACAACGAATTCCCTTATCTAAGAAATCCTTCGCCACCGAGTAAGTCATCGCCAGCACCGCACCCTTACTCGTCCCGTAGGCAAACCGGTCTGCTATCGCCATCACCGAAACGCACGACGCCAAGTTCAAAACAACGCCGCCCCCGTCCGCCACCATGTGCCGCAGGGTCGACCGCAAACAGTTCGCCGGCCCAAACACATTCACGCGCTGCACCCGCTCAAACTCCGCTTCGGTCGTCGTCAACGCGTTCCCCACGTGCGCTATCCCGGCGTTGTTAACAAGGATGTCAATCCGTCCCCGCCGCCCATGGAGCTCGTTCACCACCGCCTCCACCCGCGCCCCGTCCGCGACGTCGCAAACGCTCACGATGGCCCCCTCTATCGCGCACATCTCCCGCTCCAACACCTCTACCGTCGCCCCTTCAACGATAAAGCGCTGGACAATCGCCAGCCCAATCCCCGACGCCCCACCCGTCACAATCGCCGTCTTTCCCGCTAAACGTCCCATCTAACGTAACCCCGGCGCTTTTACCGTCGCCCGGTACACAAAACCCGTCACCCGCGCCGCATCCGAACTCGTCAAATACAACGAGTGGTTGTCTGCGCCCCGCCCAAATTTTGCGTTCGTCAACGCTTTCTGCTCGGTCGTAATCGTCTCCACAATCGTCCCGCCCGGTGTCAGCCGATACGCCTTGCCGTGCGAGTAGCAAGTCAACCATAGGTTGCCCAACTCATCCACGTCCATCCCATCCGCTTGGCAGGGCTCAATCGTCGCTAACTCCCGCGCCCGCGCGTGCGTGCCGTCGGTATTCAACTGAAACGATTCAATCTTCGACGTATTTACCGCCACGTTATGTGCCACATACAGCGTTAATTTGTCCGGGCTCAACATGATTCCGTTTGGCCCCGTCAGTTCACTGCTGAATACCGTCACTTTCTTGTCCGGTGTAATCTGGTAAATCGTCCCCTTCGGAGCCGTGCCATCATACCCGTTCGGCGCAGTAAAGTAGATCGTTCCGTTCGGATGTACAACTAAGTCGTTCGGCCCCTTACTGACTCCCGGCAGGACATCAAAATTTTCGGCTACCACCGTAACTTTCTTATCCGGACTCACCTTCAGAATCTGCTGCTCCCCGGTCGCCGTCAGAAAAATGTTGTCGTTGTCGTCGATCCACAGTCCCCCCGGCCCCTCCTTGGTCGCCACCGCCAAATACTGCTTCGCTCCCTCCTGCTTCGTCCACGATACGATCCCCTTAAATGTGCCTCGCGACGTAAAGTACAGCGTCCCTTTGGAATCGATCGCCGGCCCCTCGGTATTGCCCCAGGAAGCATCACTGGCAATCAACTCCGCCTTCGTCTCGGGAACAAGACTCGCCGAACCCCGAAACGGCGCCTCGGCCGGTTTGGTCGAACTGCAAGCGCTCGCCAGCACCAGCACTGGAAGAAAACACACAAAACGGTTCATAGCTGAGCCTAGGTTATGCGACTTCGCCCCTCATTGCAACTTCGCCAGCCGCTCCCCGGCCGCGTCCAGCGTCTCCGCCT
>CANNLB010000115.1 GCA_947505565.1 Acidobacteriota bacterium
TTTGAAGGAATACGCGCACAACGGACTCGCTTCGGCTCGGCAGGATGGGCGAGTTCCTCGCCCGTTGGGGCCGTGCCTGCGCGGCCTGTGCGCTTTGAAGCCGCCGGGTCTACCCTTTACCGGGTCGTCCGCAACCCTGCGGCCTGACCATCCAGCGACAACCGAAGGACGAGCGCAAAGCGTCCCCAGTTCCAGATGTGCCGCGATCCGACCGGAGCAATTCAACTTCTTACAAGGCCGTTTCTGGCCGAATTCCGGATTGTCGACGATCCGCTCAGGGGCAGGCGACCGGCCAATCGAACGTTCGGCATTCTTCCGCAAAGTGGCGTTTGCCGCCAATTTCCGCGCTCCGGGCCAAACACCCAATCGCTGCCCCTACTTGGCCCCGCGCCCCATGCAGCGGCTCGCCGCGGACGGCCTATTTTTCAAAGCCCCGTAGGTAAGGGACGTCCGGTGGTCGCGACCCGGTGCTAAACTGCGCCCTCCGGGTCGAGCGGTAGCTTATGTTCATCACGGGCGTCTCGATGCGGCGTCCCACGGCGGAGTAACGGCCGTTCTCCCAGTTTGATTCCATGTAGTGGTTCGTGATCCCCGTGGATAGGAGCAGCCGTTCCGCATGGAAGGGCTCCTTCTTCGTCACCATCAGTTCGGTAATCCAGTGGGGTAGGGCATTCGAGGCGTGATACTGCGCATACGGACCGGGCCAGCCCAGCATCGAGATGATGGTCGGCTCTTTCTGCCCTTCGATTTCGCCGGCGTAGGTCCAGCCCACATCGCGGCCAGAAATCACCGCCGCCTTCGTCCCATCGTTGTACTCGACGATGCATGCATTAGCCTGGGCGCTCTCCTCGAAGCTTCCCTGCTTTACGTTGAAGTTTTTCGCTACCGAAGCAAGGAGCTTGCCCACCCAGGGATTCCGTGCGGCCCACTTCCAGGTCTCCGGTCCTCTGATCGACTGCACTGACTTGACGCCGGTCTCACCGCCTTTCCGGCGTTCCACGAAGGCCTGGAGCACGTCAATGCAATGGAAGATGCCTCCCTCATCGGAGGCGCCTCCCAGCACGATCGAGTTTTTGATTGGCGTATCGATCGGGATCTCTATTTCGGGCTTGCGGAAGTAGACCGGTATGGAGGAGCCACCGGACAAAGGAAAGTTCAGCTCGCGAGATTTGTCAAACATCCACTTGGCGTCGTCCCAGTTATAGGAGAGGTGCTTGTCGTTAAAGACCGGCACCGAGCGCTTGCTCTGCTCGAAAACCCGGATCACCTGTTGATACATCCACCAGCGCGGCAGGAGCCAGTGGCCCTTGAGATCGGTGGGATAATCCCCGTGTTCTCCGACGATGACCACACCATCCACCGCCAGTTCCTTCCCGCCCAGGGTGACGGCCTCTCCCACGGTCTTGTAGATGGGAATGTTTTTCGCTTGGCACACTTTCTGACCCAGTCCGCTGGTATCGAACTGATGAATATAAACAGATACAATATCCACCCTTGACGGGGTGTGGGCACCCTGCCACCAATAGCCGTCCATCAGCTTGCAGATGATCCAGTCCGCATGGGATCCCGGAGCAGCCCAATAGCTGACGCAACAGGCGATCCGAGGCCGTGCGGCGGGAGTGTTCTGAACCGCACCGGCGACGCTGCCGGCCAAACCCGTCAAGGCGGCCACACCGGTTGTTGCCAGTATTTCGCGCCGGGTGACGAGTGGGTTCTTCAGAGGGTGATTTTCAGTCATGGGAAAGCTCCTGGTGCCGCGGTTTGGACAGCCGTTGAAGGTAAGATGATACCGCCAGACAAGAGCGGTCGTGAAGTCGGCTTCCCCTTCGTAGAGGTGCCACCCTGCTGGAACCGGTCCTGCCGGGGTAGAGGCCTACAGAAGCTCGTAGTAGTGGACCACGATGCTGCCGTCGGTTTCAAAGAGCGGAGCGAATTCGGGCACAACGGATACGATCGGAGTTTCGGCGCTGACGATGTCGTTTCCGTTGGCGAGCCGGGCCGCCGAATGCGTGGGAGGATTGCCATCGACGTTGAAAATAAAACGTTCCCCACCAGTTTCCTGGCGGCAGGGACGATGCTCCTGCCGCAGGAAGGAACAAGCTGCACTCTGACCGGCGCATTATTCAACAGGCGCTTGTTGCGGTGGTCGAGGCAGACTTCGAGCCTATACGAGAGGCCGTCCATGTTAAAGAGCGAGCCGCCGCCCAGTCCGCTGGCGCTTCGCTCCGAAATCGTTCGGGTATGAACCGCCGAATCCCCCCCTCGTCTCCCCAACTCGTGCTCAACGCGTTGACCTTCCCGGGTTGATTCTTCAATAACGGTTCCGCTGTTTGATCGATCGCATCACTTGCCCCCTGGCGGGCCGGGGCCCGAATTTGTGAATCGTAGAAATCGATCAGATGGTGGAGCGGATCGTAGAATTCATCGCCGCCGAACAAAGCATACTCGGGCCCCGAGAAGTCCACCGAGGAGATCGACTCCTTCTCGACCATCCGCCCTTTCACCGGCGTGCCTCCGCTATTAGCCGGGGCGCCGGCGCCTCCCTTCTGCACGAAGCAGACGTTAAAGATTTCCACCGACTGGCTCGATGTCATGAATTTGATCGGCAGAGTGACGTCGAGAGTCTGATGCACCTTCATGCGCAGGACGAGATCGCGTCGCTGACCGACCGGGTTCTGCACTTTGGACAGAATCCCCTTGGTCGTCCCGTGCTCGAATCGCCAGCCATCCACCGGATAGGGTTCCGCCCCGAAATCGACCGTAAACCGCACTTGTTTGTACTCACGGTCCGGAAATACCTCGCAACGGTCCGGCGAAACGGCCAGGGTGCTGTTTGCGCCCCAAACCGGTGCCGTAGGCGCATAGAACCGCAATTTGATTTTCACCGGGCCGAGACTCTGCACGGCGTCGATATCAAAATCGCCGGGTAGTGAGCGCGCGACTCTGAATTTGAATACAGAAAGTCCGTTCGCTGTACAACCGATCTTGTTCCTGTATTTTGCCGCCATGTTATCGACTGGATGTACCACTTCCACCGCATGATGGGTGAGAGTGAGGGTGCCGGAATGGTCCCGACTCATCCGACTCATCCGCCCCTTTGGTTCCTTCCGCGGCACCATTGGCAAGGCTCTGCTTCGGTTTCAGCGCGACTTTGAGGTCCCAGTTGAGGGCATCGACGCGGGTAGCCGTCAGGATGCGAAGGCGCAGCTTTTGCAGCTTCAATCTCCCCGCGGCCTGGATGTTTAGAGTCGGGTGCGCCTTGTTGAAGGTGAATCTTCCGGCAGCGGCTTTGACCGCACTGGTGAATCCGGTCTTATTAGCGTCGTAGACGGCCAGGGTGTTGGGACCGGCGGAGGGATACGACACGACGCCATTGAGCGTGAACTTGAAGGAGTGCCGGGGAGGGTTCGGGGTGTCGTGCTTGTTCGGGATAGGAGGATTCGCTCAACCGCATTCTCTGGCACAGCACCAAGGGAGCGAACGTCCCGATGCCGGCCCCAGTCCGTCGCGCCCTCCCCATGCCCTTCGGGCGGACGCAATACCCCGCCGTCGAAAGCATCCCCGGCATCGGAAGGACTACCCTCACACCGGTTTCAATCTCCCGGAAAGTCGCCTGGTCGTGCAGACGCTCAGGGCCTTCGCTGACGACCGGATTACAACGCAAGAGATTTGAAGAGTCTGGCTACGAGTGGTTTTGACCGCGGACAAGATCTTAGCCGAGCGGACTTTCTCGGTTTTGCTGCTCAGCCGGTCTCCCTCGCCACTTGTGCGCCAATACATCCCTGCAATTGTTGCGGCGGTTAACGCAGCCACGTCCGGTATGGTGGGTCCGACTGGGGCCAAGCGGCCAGAGACAATGCGGAGAGCACCAAGAGTGATTTCACGAAACAGATCTTCCCTAAGTGGGAGCGCGCAATGTGGTTAGGATATCGATTGCGAGTTACTGTACGGGAAGAATCGCCTTGCGGAAGGGTTCGTCATCGGGCAGCCAGATGGAGTGGCGGCGAATTTGCTGGATCTCGATGGTCACTTCGCCGGTGGTGAAGGAGAGGGCGTGGCCGCCGGCTTTGGTGTCGTCGGAGACAAAATGGAAGTGGTGGCCGACCTGATTTATACCGGCAACGAACGACGGGCTGCGGATGCCGACGGCGGTACCCGAGATGTTGGCATGGTTGAAGACCGACTGGCCGGAGATCAGTTCGCCCAGCGGCGGGTAGGGGAGGAACTGTTTGAAGATGGCTCGTGTTTGGATGTCGCGGAAGGTGCCGTGGACCTTGATGGCATAGAAGTGATTTTTGGTGGGGATGAGGGAGTCGATAAGTTCGCCGAGCTGGGTATTGGTGAGTTGCTTGGCGGAGAACTGGACATCGGCTTTGAATTTGACGAGCGCGGCGAAGGGGATCTTGTCTTTGTCGGCGGCCTCGGTAAGGGTGCCGTTGGCGCGGAACTGATAGAAGTGGCCGTCGAGAGCGATGAGTTCGCCGTCGATCCCTTCGAATGTACCGAGGCCGAAATCGCCCTGCTGCTTCAGTTCGCCGACAGTGTAGGCGGCGGCGTAGAGACCGCGTAGTAGGGCGTCGAGCGTGGAGACCTGGAGCAGGACAGGGGCTAAGTCGGGGGGGGGTTGTTTGGTGCGGGCGGCGCGCCAGATGGACTCGGACGACTGCGCGGCGAGGAGCAGGGGAAAGAGCAGAAGAATGAATCGCATGGAGGTTCCTTGGAATGAGAAAAAGGGCGCCGAGCGCTTGCTCCGCTCGAAAACTCAAATCACTTGATGATACATCCACCAGCGGAGCAAGAGCCAGTGGTTTTGGAGATCGGTTGGATAATTCGCCTCCCCGCTGTTAGGTGTGGGTAAGGTCGGATCAGGCGGAGCGGCAGCATTGCCGTCGCGGCGGTGGGAACGTGGAAACCGGGTCTTTGGGCGATTTCCAAGGGCGGTGGGACGAGAGTGAAAACCAGGATTTGGCTTTGCTCGCTTTCCACAGCCCGTCAATTCCACGGCCGACTTGGGGGCCAAGTACGCTGACTCGCCCCTCGCTGGCGAATTTTGACCGGCGATTCTACCCACGGCAAACAGCGAAGAACCGATGATTGCATAGTTTAGAAAGCGGGGCTCGCCTAGAAGACGATGCGGCCTTGGAGTTGGTACATGCGGTTTAGCGACGACGTTTGGCTGGTGACGCGACCGAAATTCGTCGAGGTCACATTCAGCTCCGGCGCGTTCATTTGCGAGCGGTTCATGAGGTTGATGGCGTCGCCGCGGAGTTGGAACCGGACCCGTTCGGCAAACTTAAACTCGCGGAGCAAGTTGACGTTCCACTGGTTTAAGCCGTCGGCACGGAGGCCGTTGAGAAAGCGGGGGAATACGCGGGTTTGGAAGGCGGCGGGCTGGTTATTCGCCACCCGCTCAAACGGCAGGCCGGTCTTGAACCACTGGTCGAGGGTTTTGTTGCCGCCGAGCGAGGCGTCGGACTCGAAGGTTTTGATATCGCCGTTGTAGAAAACGTTGCCCCACGCCAGTTGCGGTCCGTTCTGGAACTCGTAAGTGCCGGCGATCTGCCATCCGCCGAGCAGGTGGTTTCCGATTCCATTTTGTAAGTGGGCCCGGCCGTGGCCGAACGGGAGTTCGTAGATTCCCGTTACCGTAAAGCGGTGCGGGCGCGCGGTGTCGCTGGGCCACCAGCCGCTGGGCGTTTGGTTAAACTCGTTTTCGATGATATCCCAGCGGTTCTGGCGGGTTGCGGCGTAGGAGGCATTCAGGTTGAAGCCCTGCGAAAAGCGGCGTTGGAAGTTCACTTCCAGCACATGGGTGCTGGCTTTTCCGCTGGGAACGGCGTTGTTGTTGAGCCCGTTCATCTGCGGGAACTGCCGCAGCAACTGGTTTTTCGGAATGGTCGGGCTTGTGAACCGGCCCAAGGTGGAGATGTGCTGGTACAAGATTGGATTCGAGGTGCGCAAGGCATCGAAGTTACTGAGCAAGAAGGGGTTTGGCACGTTGCGATTCAACTCATTGGCAAGCGCGTTGTTCCGGGTGTTGGTGCTATTCCAGAAGCTTTCGGGCAGATAGTCCTGCCGGGTGGTGACCCCGACGCGGTCCCCCAATTGGCCCCAGTAGGCGACTTCGATCGTCATGTTCTTCGATATCTCGCGCTGGACCCCGACCCGCCAACGCTGCACCCGGGGATGTTGGCGATTGAAGTCCGTATAGGTAAAGCCCTGACCGGCGCGGGCCATGGACCCGAGCGCCTCGCGCAGGGGGACATCAAAACGGGTGCCGTTGGCGCGGACGGGGAACGGATCCGACAACGGGGAGATACCGGCGCCGGGGTTGCCGGCGTTCCAGGTGGTGCCGAAATCGTTCGTCAGATTCGTATTGGTAGCGCGCGCGAAACCGTACTGGTCGGCGCCTTGGTTCATGACGTTCAGGGTGTCATAGTAAGTGCCGTAACCACCGCGGATGACCATTTTTTCGCTGGGCTGCCAAGCGGCGGAGAGGCGGGGCAACCACATCAACTCGCTACGCCACAGGTTGCGGGGGGCTCCGTTTTGGCCAGCATAGAGGCTGCCGCCGCGGACGATGAACTGGCTGGCGGGCAGTTCGGGGAGCGGATTGCGGGCGTAGGCGGCCTGGGCGGCGGCGCTGATGGGGAGTTCCAGGTTCGGATCGAAGGAGGTGAGGGCGCGGTTATAGCGTTCGGTGGGCCCCTGTTCGTACTCCATGCGCAAGCCCAGCGTGATGGTGAGATTGCGGGTGACGCGCCAGGAATCCTGTCCGTACCAGGCATAGTAGGGGCTCATGAGGGCGAAGTTGTCGTTGGTATCGACGGAAGCGGCGGTGGGGATCCCAAGCATGAAGGAGGCCCAACCGAGGGCGAGGCCGGCGGCGGGGACGAAGCCATCTTCATCCTTGCGGACAAAGTTGTTGGCAAAGTTGAATGATCCGGAGGTGAAGCCGCCGTTTTGCAATTGGGTGCGGAAATGCTGGCGGAAATCGACACCGCCGCGGAGGGTATGGCCACCGCGGATGTGCGTGGCGTTGAACTTGATGGCTTGCTGGCGGCCTTTGGTACCGGGGTCCACATTCACGCCGATGAACATGTCGCCGTTCCAATGGGACATGCCGGGGAAGAGGACGCGGGGCATGACACAATTGGAGGCGCACTTGGCATCCATGTAAGAAGGCAGGCCGGCGTCGCTGGGTTTGTACTTGCGGGTGCCCAAGCGCTGATTTTGGAGCAGGAACCAGTTGGTATCGGCGGTGACGTTAAGGATGGTGGAGGGGCTGGCGGCGTAG
>CANNLB010000116.1 GCA_947505565.1 Acidobacteriota bacterium
GTCGGTGGGTGCTCTTGACGTCGCTCTCCCCAAGGCCCTCGCCCTCATCTCTCCCGGAGTCGCTGGAAATCTCCTCCGACACTGCGGATATTCACGCGGTTAAGTCAAGATTTGTTCTAGAAAGGAACTGAAGCGAGGACTTGTTCGTACTGCCGACCTCCAGCTATTTCACTCTTTCGGCTGCCAGTGCCTTCTCACTGCCGCTGGAGAAAGGATGATTTAGGCGAGCAATCGGGAGGGTAACGCCGAAGAACTGCGGCCCTTCGTGATGCGGGTCTATAAGGTGCAGGAGAAGAAACAACGACCTCCATTTAGAATCATGAGCATTTCTTTGGATGGCTGCACCCCCGCATTCCTCGTGTTGATACGGTTCCAAGCTGCGAAATCTGGGTTTTACGGAATTCCAAGACCAAGGCCAGTCATCCTGAGCGCGACCAACCTTCCGCCAAAGCTGGAGCGAGCCTCGAATGCACCCAGGGGAAGTTGGCTTTCGCTCAAGCGTAGCGGGATATTCACCCAGGTATACGGGGAGCGGCTCGGCAGGTATTTTTTAATAATGCGGAGAATCACGCGGCGAGAGTTGCGACATCGAGCTCATTCTATAATCGCGATTTGAGGTTCGTATGCTTCGTCGATCCATAGGCAGCGGGCTTTTCAGTGCCGAAAATACGTGCTGATTCGGTTGACCAAACAGCTGTAGACGCCGATCCTACCACCAGTGGACAAAACCACCCACGCCCGACCCGTTCTAACCCTTTTCTAAGCGTGTGGCAAAAGCCCAGTAGTAGGATTGCGTCGAAAGCTAACAACTCAAAGCATTTAAAGCCGGTATCATCTTGTTTTACCGTCCGCCCTGCCCCAGGACCGGAACGACAGGGCATCAGGCCTCGCCGATCCGCTGGACTGAACTCGCATACAGCGAGAGTTCGACAACCCGCCCTGAAATCCCCCTATATCCCGGGATCTTTATCCTCCTCCGAGCGCGCCGGGCTCCAAGGTCAACGTCAGGTTCGACCAGCGGATACGATTTATATATTGCTCGTTTCCGACTACTTAGCCAAGTGCATCCTCACTATCGTCTCAGTTCGGTCTGGCAGAATGGAGCCGCAACTCGTCGTCTATGGGCGCCGACGTCGCGTTCGCCGCCGCATGAACGAAAAACGCAGCATGATCTAGGTAAGTATTTGAAAAAAAACACATTGTTGGTTTTGGGGTCCGTTGGCGGGTCCCCGAGTATCCAGTTTGATTCCAATTTGGACCCCGTCTTATTCCGTTTTGAGGTGCCCGGCGATCTGGCTGATTTGACGAACGGGAGAGTTTTGCGCTACCCTGGATGGTTGGAAGGATCGCAGGGAGATCGTCTGTTTATGAATACCGTAGTTCCCTCTGGCAAAGATATCCAGAGAAATTGGCATGTTATTGACGCCTCGGGCGCCGCGCTCGGTCGCATCGCTTCGCAGGCGGCACATATTTTGATGGGCAAGCACAAGGCCATCTACACGCCGTACATCGATATGGGCGACCATGTCGTCATCGTCAACGCTGAGAAAGTTCGCCTGACCGGTAAGAAGGAAGAGCAAAAGCTGTATCGCTATCACTCTGGCTATCCGGGCGGTCTGACCGAAATCAGCGCCAAGAAAATGCGGGCAACCCGTCCGATGAAAATGGTGGAAGAGGCCATTAAAGGCATGCTCCCGAAGAGTAAGCTCGGAAAGCATATGGCCACTAAGTTGAAAGTTTATGCGGGCGATACCCATCCGCACCAGGCTCAGCAACCAGTGGCTCTCGAAGCAATTCTCCGGTAATGATTAAAGTGAGGAATCCGAAGTGGCTGTTTTAACTCAGTGGCTCGGCACCGGTCGGCGTAAGACCGCCGTGGCCCGTGTGTTTTTGCGCAATGGTAGCGGCAATATTGTCGTCAACGGGAAACCGTTCGATCAGTATTTCACCAGTGACTCGGCCCGTTCGGCCGCCAAACAGTCGCTGTTGGCTACCGAAACATCCGACAAGTTCGACGTGCTGATTCTCGCCGATGGTGGCGGAATCAACGGACAGGCTGGTGCCGTCCGTCTCGGTATCGCTCGGGCTTTGTGTGAGTTCAATATCGAACTCCGCAGCAAGCTTAAGGGAATGGGCTATCTGACCCGCGACCCCCGCTCTCGCGAGCGGAAAAAGTACGGTCAGAAGGGCGCCCGCAAGCGCTTCCAGTTCTCGAAGCGCTAAACCATCAACCTGGATTTCACACATCTCTTGCCGGCAGGACAAATACCGCTCGGAAAGTCCTGCCGGTTTGTGTGTTCCATTCCCAACTAAGGAGTCATCTTGCCGTCTATCTCAATGAAAGAATTGCTCGAAGCAGGCGTTCACTTCGGGCACCAGACCAAGCGCTGGAATCCAAAGATGAAAGAATACATCTTTGGCGAACGAAACGGCATTTACATTGTCGACCTGCAAAAAACCCTGAAGCTGTTCAAAGACGCCATGGCCTATGTGGGCGACATGGCATCTCAGGGTAAAAACGTACTTTTCGTTGGTACCAAGCGCCAAGCACAGGAAGCGATCGCCGAAGAAGCTACCCGTTGTCAGATGTTCTACATCAACAACCGCTGGCTGGGTGGTCTGCTGACCAACTACACAACGGTGAAAAAATCGATCGAGCGCCTTAAAATGCTTGAAGAACTCGCCGAAACCGGCAACTACGGTGGCCGGACCAAGAAAGAAATCATCCAGCTCGAGCGCGAGCGGAAGCACCTCAGCGCCAATTTGTCCGGTATCCGCGATATGGGTCGTCTCCCCGACGTCCTTTTCGTTGTCGATTCGAACAAGGAAGCCATCGCGGTGATGGAAGCGCGCCGTCTAGGCATCCCGGTCGTCGCCGTCGTGGACACCAACTGCGACCCCGATCAGGTTGACTACGTAATCCCGGGCAACGATGACGCTCTACGAGCCATTCGCTTGTTCACCAACAAGATCGCCGAAGCCTGTCTCGAGGGCCGCCAACAAGTGTCGGAATCGGAACTTGGCGTCAGCAACAGCGCCGACGACGAAGTGATCGACCCCGAGAAGTTTTTCGACCCGCAATTTTCTGCTCAGTTGATGTCGGAGACCAATTCGGAAACTGCCGAGGAAGATCTCGCTCTCATCATGCCGCGCGGCAGCAAGACGCTGGTTCAAGAAGACTAAGTCTCCAATTGAGTTGTTCCCCGGCGCCGGGTCCCCGGCGCCGGCCCTACCTCCCCAACCACAATTTATCGAGGTTTTATGGCTGACATCACCGCACAAATGGTGAAAGCGTTGCGCGACCGTACCGGCGCGGGCATGATGGAATGTAAGAAGGCTCTTGAAGCGGCCGGCGGCGATATCGAGAAAGGTATTGAAGAGCTTCGAAAACGGGGCATTGCCTCAGCCGCGAAGAAGACCGGCCGTTCGGCCAAACAGGGTACGATTGTCATCAAGTTGTCCGATGACAAGACCTCCGGAGTCATCGTAGAATTCAATTGCGAGTCTGACTTCGTGGCCCGGACCGATGACTTCCAAAGCCTAGTCGCAGATCTCGCCGAACAGGCGCTGGCCTCGGCCAACGTGAACGCCCCGGCCGATCTGCTCACCGAAGCCTACGCTAAGGATCCCTCGATCACAATCGCTGACCTGATCACCGCCAAGGTGGCCAAGATCGGCGAGAATATGAAGCTCGCCCGGGTAGAGAAATTATCCGGAGGCGTTCTCGGGGCCTACATTCACCCCGGTGCGCAACTCGGTGTGCTGATTCAGGGTGCCGGTTTGGCCGCTTCAAGCGACGAAATTCAGGAACTGGTCCGCGACATCGCCATGCAGGTAGCCGCTGCCGATCCGACGTTCATCTCCCGCACCGAAGTCACGACCGAAGTGCTTGAGAAAGAAAAAGAGATCCAGCGCGAGCGTGCTCTCCGCGAAGGCAAGCCTCCCGCCATCGTCGAGAAGATGCTCGAAGGCCGCATGTCCAAGTACTACGAAGAGGTTTGCCTCCTCGAGCAGCCGTTCATTAAAGAAAACTCCCTTACTGTGGCGCAGTTGATCGACCAAAACAACAAGAAGCTTGGCCTCACCCTTTCCCTCGCCAAGTTCATCCGGTTCAAGGTGGGTGAAACCGCCGGTCCGGACGCTCCCGAAGCGGAATAACGAACAGTGGAGAGTTCCGCTCCCAGACGTCGTTACCAGCGGATTCTGCTGAAGCTCTCCGGCGAAGTGCTCGCCGGAGGGGGCGGATTTGGCATCGACCAGGATAGTCTCCATTCGATGGCCCGCGAAGTTGCCGAAGTTGCGCAGACGGGCGTACAGGTGGGGCTCGTGGTCGGTGGTGGTAACTTCTTCCGGGGAGTGCAAGCCGCTGCCAAGAATATGGATCGGGTCACCGCGGATCACATGGGTATGCTGGCGACCGTGATCAACTCCTTGGCTCTGCAGGACGCCCTCGAACGGCAAGGCATCCCAACCCGGGTAATGACCGCCATCACGATTCCTTCGGTCGCCGAACCCTACATCCGGCGTCGAGCGATTCGCCACTTGGAGAAAGGGCGGATCGTTATCTTCGCCGCTGGAACCTCCAACCCGTACTTTTCGACCGATACCGGCGCCACGCTGCGGGCCCTGGAAATTCATGCCGAGGTCGTCGCCAAAGCAACGGGCGTAGACGGCGTCTACGACAAAGATCCACGGAAGCACGCAGATGCGGTAATGTTTGAGACGGTGACCTATCACGAAGTGCTGGCGAACTCGCTGGCGGTGATGGACGCCTCCGCCATCGCCATGTGTCGAGAGAACAAATTGCCGATTCGGGTTTTCAACCTGCGGACGGCTGGGAATATAATGCGTATAGCGATGGGCGAGCCCGTCGGCACTTTGATTTGTTGAAGGATTTCTTCTTATGTCGCAACCTTTCACGACCGCCAAAGAAGTAGAAGCGCACGCTAAGTTGCGCATGGAAAAGGTACTGGCGGACATGCAGTCCGACGCGGCCTCGATCCGTACCGGACGAGCGTCGATCCACCTGCTGGATTCGATCCAGGTGGAGTCCTACGGGATGATGTCGCCACTCTCGCATGTGGCGACCCTGCACGTCCCCGAGCCCGCGATGATCACGGTCCAGCCGTTTGATCGATCGCAAATCAAGGCCATTGAGAAAGCGATTCAGCAATCGGATCTCGGTTTGAACCCGTCCAACGATGGGAACCTGATCCGGCTCCCGATCCCGGCTCTGACGCAGGAGCGGCGGAAAGAACTGGTCAAGAAGCTATTCGGCTTGGCCGAAGATCACCGCGTGGCGATCCGCAACGTGCGGCGCGACGCGAATGACTCGGTTAAGAAACTCGTGAAGGACAAAGCGATCAGCGAGGATGACGAGCGCCGCTCGCTCGAAGACATTCAAAAGGTGACCGATGGCTCGATCGCCAAGCTCGACGTCATCTCCAAGTCCAAAGAAAAAGATCTGCTCGACGTAAAATAGGTCCTATGCGCCTCTTTACTGCTCTGCTCGTCGCTTTCACGTTGATGGCCGCCGAAAAGGCGGCCATATTCCCGAAGGTCGGTCCTAAACCGGTCGGACCCTATACCCCCGGGGTGATGGCGAACGGGGTGCTCTACGTCAGCGGCCAAGGGGCCCGCGACGCCGGGAACCAGATGGCGGCGACGTTTGAAGGCCAGACGCGGCAATGTCTCGAAAACGTGAAGGCGATCGTCGAGGGCGGCGGGTTGAAAATGTCCGACGTCGTTTATGGCCAAGTGTACCTAGCCGATATGACGAACTTTGCGGCGATGGATGCGATATGGAAAGAGTACTTCCCCGCGTCTGGTCCGATCCGGACCGTGTTGGGTGTGAAGCGAATGCCCACCGAAACGCCGGTTGAGATCAATGCTGTCGCGACGACGAAGACGCTGGATCGGATCTACATTCCCGGCCAGTATGCGGCGACCCCCGCGGCGGCGCTCGACCTTTTGAAGAAGGCCGTACCGGACCTCGGAAACTTAGTATTTGTTAACGTTTATGTGACGCCGGATGTCTCGCTGGCGGCGCTGAATGCGGCGTATTCGCCTTTGTTTGCGGCGGGCGATGCTCCGGCGCGGGCGGCTCTGGTCGTCAACGAACTGCCGGGCGGGGCGAAGGTCGCCATCACCGGGGTGGCGGTGAAAGATCGCAAAGATCGCCGCGTCGTCCGACCGCGGAACATGGCTCCGAGTAAGACGGCTAGCCCCTGCGTGTGGGCCGGCGATACGCTGTACTGCTCGGCGAAGTCGGGCTTCATTCCGGGGCCAGACTCGGGGATCTACGCTCCCACCGTCGAGTTACAAGTACGGCAGACGATGCGGAACCTGCTGGATGGATTGGAGGAGGCAGGGTTGAACTTCAGCCATTGCGTCCAGTCGAACGTCTACGTGGACGATCTGGCCGAATTCGGAAAAATGAATGGGATTTATGGCAGCTTCTTTCCGCAGGTGCCTCCGACCCGGACGACGGTGCAACCTCTCAGGCCGGTGGAGCGAAAGGAAGGGGCTAACGCTAGTTGGCCGATGTTGGAGCAGGTCTCGGTTGTCGCGGTTCGCCCAAGCGTTCCTTAGACTAGCGGATCTTCGACGGTCTTCTGCCATGTCCTGAGGTCGGCTTCGAGCCCCTGGATCCGCTTGACCTGGTTGGGCTCGTCGATCAGGTTGGTCATCTCCAGAGGATCCTTTGCGAGGTCGAATAGCTGACGGGTCGTTTGGCCATTGACAGTGTAGCGGATGAGTTTGTGGGTGCTGGTGCGAATGGCTCGTTGGAAGTCGCGGTAGGCGTGGTAGGTGTGGGGCCGACCGGCGAACCTTTCGCCGCGCAGGGCCGGGGCGAAGGAGGTGCCGTCGAGGGTGGTTGGCTTGGGTAGGCCGGTCAAGTCGCAGAGGGTGGGGAAGAGGTCGTACAAGTAGACGGCGGCGGCGCTGCGCTGGTTCTGTTTGACGCCGGGGCCGGCGACGATGAGTGGAACTCGAATCGAGTGGTCGTAGAGGTTTTGCTTGCCGAGGAGGCCGTGCTGGCCGAGGGCGAGTCCGTTGTCGCCGGCGAAGACGACGATCGTATTGGCGGCCTGGCCGGAGCGGTCGAGCGCGTCGAGAACGCGGCCGATTTGGCTATCGAGGTGGGAGATGAGGGCGTAGTAGTCGGCGATCTCTTTCTTGACGGCCTCCGGGGTCCGGGGCCACGGGAGGAGGGCTTCATCACGGATTTTGAGTTCGCCGTTATCGAAGGGGTGCTGGGGAAGGAAGT
>CANNLB010000117.1 GCA_947505565.1 Acidobacteriota bacterium
CGGCGGCGGCGGAGGGGGCTGATTTTGGGCCGTTTGAGACGTTGTGCGAAGTGCTGGCGGCACCGTTTACGGAGCGGGCGGGGTGGGAGGGGTACGCGGGTCCGGCGCCGGGGGGGAACCTGGGTTATAAGACTTTCTGCGGGACATGAGGGGTGGTGGGATATCATACGGCTTATGCCGAATTTTTCAATAGCAGTGCTGCCGGGTGATGGAATTGGCCCCGACGTGGTGGCGGAGGGGTTGAAGGTGTTGCGGGCGGTGGAGGCCAAGCTGACCGGGGTCGCCTTTTCGACGAAAGAGTTCTCGGTGGGCGCCGGGGAGTTTTTGAAGAGTGGGGATCCGCTGCCGCCGGAGACGTTTGCGGAGATCGCGCAGCATTCCACGATTTTGTTGGGGGCGATGGGAATTCCGAATGTTCGGTGGCCGGATGGGCGGGAGATGGCACCGCAGATCGACATTCGGGAGAAGCTCGATTTGTACTGCGGGCTGCGGCCGATTGTTTTATTCCACCCGGACGACACGCCGATCAAGGGCAAGACGGTGATTGACTTCGCCTTGGTGCGGGAGTCGACGGAAGGACTGTTTGTTTCGCGGTTGGATCCGTATTCGCTGGATGCGGACCAGGTGACGGACCGGTTGCGGATTACGCGGGCGGGGGCGGAGCGGGTGATCCGGTCGGCATTTCGGATTGCGGGGTCGCGGCGGAAGAAGGTTACGTTGGTGGATAAAGCGAACGTGTTGCCGACGATGGCTTACTTCCGGAGTATCTTTGACCAGATCGCGGCGGAGTTTCCGGAGATCGCGACCGAGCGGGTTTACGTGGACGCGTGCGCGTTGTACTTGGTGCAGCGGCCGGAGAGTTTTGACGTGATGGTGACCGAGAACATGTTCGGCGACATTTTGTCGGACTTGGCGGCGGCGCTCGTGGGGGGGATGGGGATGGCTCCGTCAGCCGATATTGGCGATGAGCACGCGGTATTTCAGCCGTCGCATGGTTCGGCGCCGGACATTGCGGGAAAAGGGATTGCGAACCCGGTGGCGACGATTTTGTCGGTGGCGCTGATGCTGGATTGGCTGGACCACCCGGAGACGCGGCGAGGCGGCGAGCTGATTCGGGCTGCAGTCAGCAAGGTATTTGCAGACAAAACCGCTCGCACCACCGACATGGGCGGGACGCTATCGACGACAGCAATGGGAGACAGCGTGGTTGCGGCGCTATAGCTCTAGCGACCGAAGTAATCGGCGTTGATTTTGGTGAACTCGTTCCACTTCTCTGGGAGATCGTCGAGAGCGAAGATCGCCGAGACGGGGCAGACTGGGACGCAGGCGCCGCAATCGATGCACTCGACAGGGTCGATGTTCAGGATCGTAACTTCCTCGAAACGGGCGTCATCTTTCCTGGGATGGATGCAGTCCACGGGGCAAGCGTCGACGCAAGCAGAATCCTTCGTGCCCACACAGGGCTCAGCGATCACATATGCCATGTTTTGTTTGTACCACAGGCCCGATGGATCCCACAATTTCGTTTAGAGTAAATAGTTCAGGAATCGCTATGAAAATTGTCGTATTGGATGGCTATTGT
The DNA here is from genome assembly GCA_947505565.1 of Acidobacteriota bacterium. Taxonomy (GTDB): domain Bacteria; phylum Acidobacteriota; class Terriglobia; order Bryobacterales; family Bryobacteraceae. The sequence continues at coordinate 1,583 of CANNLB010000117.1, forward strand.
TTGAACCCGGGGGACTTGAGCTGGAGAGGGTTACAGGCTTGGGGCGAGGTGACGGTGTACGACCGGACGCCCCCGGAGCTTTTGCTGGAACGGGCCGCGGGGGCGGATGTGTTATTGACGAACAAGACGCCGTTAGGGCGGGCGGAGATGGCGGAGTTGGGGGCGTTGCGGTATGTCGGGGTGTTGGCGACCGGATACAACGTGGTGGACGTGGAGGCGGCGAGGGAGCAGGGCGTGGTGGTGACGAATGTGCCGACGTACGGGACGGATTCGGTGGCGCAGTTGACGATGGCGCTGTTGCTGGAGTTGTGTCACCAAGTGGGAGTACATAGCGCGGCGGTGCGGGCGGGGGAGTGGACGGCGAGCGCGGATTGGAGCTTTTGGAAGTCGCCGCAGGTGGAGTTGGCGGGGAAGACGTTGGGTTGCATCGGTTATGGCCGGATTGGAGCACAGACGGGACGAATTGCGGAGGCGATGGGGATGCGGGTGGTGGTGCACCGACGCTCAGGCGGGATGCCGTTGGAGGAGTTGCTGGAGGTGAGCGATGTGGTGAGCTTGCACTGTCCGTTGTTTCCGGAAACGCGGGGAATGATTTGTGCGTCGACTCTAGAGCGGATGAAGCCTTCGGCCTTTCTGTTGAACACCTCTCGCGGACCGCTGGTGGTGGAACAGGATTTAGCAGATGCTCTGCACGCGGGAACGATTGCCGGTGCAGGTGTTGACGTCCTTAGCGTAGAGCCTCCGGCCGGGGGCTCACCGTTGTTTTCGGCGAAGAATTGCGTAATTACGCCGCATATTGCTTGGGCGACCCGCGAAGCGCGGGGGAGGTTGATGGACGTGGCAGTGGAGAACCTGGCTTCGTTTGCGGGGCAATCGCCGCGGAATGTAGTTTCGTGATGAACCCGATGCTTTTCGTGCTGCTTTCGTTGCCGCCAGGTGCAGGGATGGAGTTTGACGCGTATATACAGTGGGCGGAGTCGCATTTGAGCGAGAGAGCGGGGGTGACGCGGGAGGTGAAGGGTGGGCTGATCCACGACTGGTCAGCAGAGAAATTCATCGCTAACCGCAGGCCGGAGCAGGTGGTGAAGCTTTTGCAGGATTACGATCGTTACCGGGAAGTGTATCCGGAGGTGACGGAGTCGCGGTTGATTTCCCGGGAGGGGAATCGATTTCGGGCGTCGTTGCAAATAAAGCGGAAGAAGGTGTTGACGGTAATCCTGAACACTGAGTACGAGGTGGATTATCGGGCGCTGGATGGGGGTGGGTGGCGGGTGATGTCTCGGAGTACGAAGGTGGAAGAGGCGGGCGGGGGCGACCATGGTTTTTTGTGGCGGCTGAATTCGTATTGGACGATTACGCCGGCAGAGGGCGGGGTGAAGGTCCTGTGCCGGTCGATTTCAATTTCGCGTGGCGTGCCAACGGGCCTGGGATGGGCGGTGAAGCCGCTGGTGCGCGATATGCCGCGGGAGTCGCTGGAAGCGATGTTGGCGGCGACGACGAAAGCGTTAGAGTAGAGGCTTGGCCCTTTTTGACCATCCTCATCGTCGATTTAACCCGTTAACGGGGGAGTGGGTTTTGGTTTCGCCGCATCGGATGAAGCGGCCGTGGCAGGGGCAGGTGGAAGCGGTCTCGATGTCCGCGTCGGCAGTTTACGAGCCGGGGTGCTACTTGTGTCCGGGGAATAAGCGGCAGGGGGGGGGCCGGAATCCGGAGTATCGGGGAGCGTACGTTTTTGAAAACGACTTTCCGGCGCTGTATCCGGAGACTCCGGCGGGTGCGCTGGCAGAGGGCGGGTTACTGCTGGCGGAGGCAGAGGCAGGGCGATGCCGAGTGGTTTGTTTTTCTCCGGACCACAGTCTAACGCTGGCGCGGATGGCGGTGGAGGGGATCGGCGAGGTGGTGGAGTTGTGGTGCCGGGAGTTTGCGGCGTTGGGCGCGGAACCGGAGATAGGGGCGGTACAGATTTTCGAGAACCGGGGAGAGATGATGGGGTGCAGCAATCCGCATCCACATGGGCAGATTTGGTGCAGCGCGAACGTACCGAATGAGTTGGCCAAAGAGGTTCGAGCGATGGAGCGGCCGTTGTTGATGGAGTATTTGGCGCTCGAGCTGCGAGAAAAGGTTCGAGTGGTGTGTGCGAACGAGCACTTTGTGGCGGTGGTGCCGTTTTGGGCGGTATGGCCATTTGAGATCTTGTTGTTGCCTCGGCGTCACTTTACGGGGTTCGACGAGATGCGGCCGATGGAGCAGAGGGCGCTGGCAGGACTCTTAAAGGAAATCGGCCAGCGATACGACGGTCTTTTTGGGGTGCCGTTTCCTTATTCGATGGGGTTCCATCAACGGCCGGTGGACGGGGGAAGTTATCCACACTTCACTTGGCACGGTCACTACTACCCGCCTCTGTTGCGGGGTGCTACCGTGCGTAAGTTTATGGTGGGATTCGAAATGCTAGGCGGGCCGCAGCGGGATTTGACACCAGAAGCGGCGGCGGCACGCCTGCGCGGGGTGGAGTTAGGGAGGTAATGCAGGCCCTGCCAAACTTTGGTACTACGAGGATCTGCAAATCTGGGATCTACCCTGAGGAGTCGAGGACTTGGTAGTATTTTTGGAGGATCGAGAGCATGCCGGTTTCAGGCAAACTTTGGCTCAGCGCGTTTGCGCTTTCGGTGGCGGTGACTGTGAATGCAGCGCCAAGGAAACAAGAGATTCGTCGCGAGATTGATCCTGTCGGCATAGCGTCGGTGTCCGCGGGCTTTGCCCGCTCGACACAAAAGGCATTGGGCGACTTACCGCAGCGCTTTGAACTGAATGAAGGGCAGTTCCCGTCTGATGTGCGCTACGTGGCGCGTTCGAGTGGCTACGATATGTATCTGACCGATACAGAATCGGTTTTGGTGATGTACAAGGCACGGGACAAGGAACCGAAGGCTGGCATGGACTACACCACGCTTCGCATGAGCGTACGGGGCGCACGGCCGGCGCGAGGTTGGGAGTCGGGCAAAGTATTGCCGGGAGTGACCAGCTATTTCCAGGGCCAGGATCCGGCGCAGTGGAAACGGAATGTTCCGGCTTACGAGTCGGTGACCGCGAAGGGCATTAGGGCTGGCGTGGATTTAGTTTGGTACGGCAAAGAAAAGAAGTTGGAGTACGACTTAGTGGTGGGTCCCGGCGTGGACGCTTCGAAAGTGGAGATCGCCTGGAATGGCGCGCGTTCGATGACGGTAGACGCGGCGGGGAACTTGGTGCTGGACACGGTTTATGGGCAAGTGGTGCAACAGCGCCCGTATGTTTACCAGACGGTGAACGGCCGGGAAGTGAAGATTGAAGCCCGCTATTCTTTGCGGCCGAACGAGGGAGCGGGTTTTGAGCTCGCGCGTTACGACCGGACGCTTCCGTTGGTGATCGATCCGTCCGTGGTAGTCTACTCTACCTTTCTTGGCTCGGCGCAGAACTCGGGAAATTCAGTGGTGGCCGACGCTGCCGGAAATGTTTATTTATTGGGCCAATCGTACACAGCGGCATTTCCGTTCGTGAAGCCGTTTCAGACGGCCCATGCAGATAGCAGCTTGTTCATGGCGAAGTTGAACCCGACGGGAACGGAGTTGATTTACGCAACATTTCTAGGTGGCTCGGGATCGGAGATTCCATATGCTCTAGCGGTGGACGCGGCGGGTGCGGCCTATATCCAGGGTGCCAGCCAGTCAACGAACTATCCGGTAAGGACCGCGGTGCAAGCAACGTTGTTATCGGGAAATCCGCTCGTGGGCGATACGGTGGTCACGAAGTTAGTACCGGCTGGAAATGATATTGCCTACTCGACCTATCTCGGGGCGAGCGACGGCTCGATTTCTGAGGGAATTGCGGTAGCTCCGGATGGGAGTGCGGTGGTCGGTGCCTACCAGTCTGGTACGGTTACCTATGCCCCGGCGCCGATGGTGTTGAACCCGACGGTGAGTAACCGGGGAGTGCTCTTCCGGTTCACGCCGGCCGGAAACGCGCTGCAATGGGTGACGTATCTCGGAGACGTTGTTCTGAGCAGTGTCGCGGCGGATGGGTCGGGGGTCTACTTCGGCGGGGACAACCAAGCTGGCCGGCCGGCCTACACGGCCATTAATGCGCCGCCAGGGCTCGCGCAGAATCGTTCGGGAGATGGGATTCTGGGTAAGCTGAATCCGGGCGGCACGGCGTTGTTGTACTACACGCATATCGGGGGCTCAGCCGAAGATACGATTCGGTCTATCGCGATTGACTCTACAGGCGCGCTGTACGCCGGGGGAGCGACTAAGTCGTCGAACCTGACGTTACAATCACCCTTTCGTAATGCAATCGGCGGGTCGCAGGACGGGTTCGCGCTGAAGCTATCGCCGGCGGGCAATAGCATTGTCTACTCGACTTACATCGGCGGCTCGCTGGACGACTATATCCAGGGAGTGTCGGTAGATCCGTCTGGCGGCCTGGCGATGGTCGGCACGACTTTCTCGAAAGACATCGTGCAAAGGGACTCCCAGCAGGCCGCGTCGGCGGGGACGTTGCAGGAAGTTTTCGTGATCAAGCTGACACCGGCGGGTACCGGGTTGGACTTGTCGACGTACTTGGGCGGAACCGGCGAGGACTACGGCGGAGGGGTTTCGGCCACGGCGGGCGGTCACGTCTACGTGACGGGTTTGACAGATGGGGTGGGCTTCGCGACCAAGAACGCGTTTCAATCGGCACCGCCTAGCGGATTCATTGCCTATCTGACGAAGTTTACGGCCAACCTGCAGCCGGGAGCGCAGGTTCCCACCGTTACTTCGGCGACGCCGACGGCGACATCGGGGACGCAGCAGACGTTTAGCGTTACGGTGGCGGATCCTGATGGGGCGGCGGACCTGGGTATTGTGAACGTGTTGATCAATAACTTCCTGGACGGCCGGAACGCTTGCTACATTGCGTATTCGCGGTCGGCGAACACGGTGTTTTTGGTCAGCAACGATGGCGGCGGCTTGACTTCGCTGGCGCTGAATGGGTCTGGCACCACATCGAACGGCCAATGCACACTTTTTGGCGCTGGTTCTTCGGCGGTTTCGAATGGTAACTCCCTAACGCTTACGCTGGTAGCGCAGTTTAATACGACCGCGTTTGCGGGCCGGAAGATCCTGTATGTGGCGGCGCGCGACGCGGCCGAGAACAACTCTGGCTGGCAGCCGATGGGAGTATTTGGCGTAGCGACACCGCTGGCGACCAATCCGATGGTGGTTTCGTTGTCGCCGACCTCCGGCACGGGAACGACCGCCACGCTGGCGATTACTTATCGGGATGCGACGGCGGGCACTAATCTGCAACCTTCCCAAATTCTGATCGCTAGTGCACTGGATGCTTCGAACGCCTGTTACATCGCCTATGTCAACAATGGTAACCAGCTTTACTTGGTCACCGATACGGGTTTGGACCTGATCACTCCGGGAATTACGCCCGGGGCGGCATCGGGATTCACGGAAAAGAGCCAGTGTCGAGTGGACGCAGTGGGATCGAGTCGGTCGCTCTCTGGCAACACAATGACACTCACTGTGAACATCACTTTCTACCCCGGCTTCACTGGGCGGAAGATTATCTACGGCGGTACGCAGACGTTAGGCGGCGCCAATAGCGGATGGCATGCGGTGGGGGCGTGGACGATCCAATAGGGATCACCCCACGCTCTCAAA
>CANNLB010000118.1 GCA_947505565.1 Acidobacteriota bacterium
TTCAAAAGGGAAGATGGATAGGACGCTGGCGAGATCTCGTCGCATCTGCCGCACCCGCCCGGAACGCCAGGCCCACACTTGGGGCGCCACCAGGTAGACGACCGGAATGCCGAGGGGCTTCAGCTTGCGGGCGACCCGCAGGTTGAAGTCAGGACTGTCGGTAAGGATCGCTAGCTGAGGCCTGCGTTCCTGAGCCGCGGAGATCAACTTTCGGAACTCGCCGTAGATCCGCGGGATGTGGGCCAAAACCTCGACCAAGCCCACGACGGCTAACGCTTCCGCATCCACGACGGACTCGACACCCACGGCCCGCATTTTGGGTCCGGCGCAACCGAAGAACCGCGCATCGGGCATCACCTTCCGCAACTCCACGACGAGACTGGAGGCATACATGTCGCCGGAGGCCTCGCCGGCCGAGATAAGGATGTTTACAGAAGGCAAAATCCCAGTCTAGCGCGACGCTCTGTTACACTGGAGATTCTGTCGATGCCGTCTTCCTCCGACCTGGCCAAAGAAATTGTAGCCAAACTTCACCTGGGTGAATTCGCTGCTCGCTTCCGCGGGGAAAGTATTCCGCTGGGGGAGTCCTTTCACTACTTTGTAGCGGCGGCCCCTATTGCCGAAGAGGATATGAAGGAATATCTGGAAGAACCCGTTGAGGCTCTCCCGGAGGTATTTCGCGCTGCGCTGCCCAAACTCTTGATTTTGCTCGTGCCGTTTTTGGAACGCCCCGTGGCGAGTGGTAAGCATAAGGCGGGTCGGCAGAGCTTTCTGCCACAAGATTCGTTGATTGTGACGGAGCAGCCGGACGAGAAGACGCGGTTGACCCTTGCCTACGTTCCATCTCCAGGCGCTGGGGAGCCGGGAATTCTGGCTTTCGCGGTGAAAGAGATTGATATGAGCGAGTATCATTTTCACCTCTTTAACGCCTTGGCGCGCGCTGCATTCGACCGCCTCCCCGAATCCGCTTTCGCTGGATTCATGGAAATGTTGCGTGCGGAACTGAAAGCCAGAGTGCACGGCGAGGTGGACCAACTGAGTTGGACCGCCAAGCAAAACCTATTGAACAAGCAGGCGTCGTTCCGGGGTGAGACGAAGCTCTTCCGTGAATACGCTCGAGAATCGTTCTTCGACACCTTGACGCTCTACCTTCACGGGTTGTGTTGTGACATCGATGTTGAGCCAGGTCCACGGCAGATCGCGAGCCGCCACCTTCGGAAGCGGTTGGAATACATGCGCAGCCAGTTTGCTCCACCGGAAGGCTACGCGGTATTTCCTGAAGAGCTTAAGGATTAACTGGCCTCCCGCGTTTTAGCATTGCCGACGATAGAAGCATCGTGCGAATGCTGGTTTTGTTTTGCTTCACGATTGCTCTCTGGGGAGCGCCTGCGATCAAGGTCGCGCCGGATGGACTGACCTTTTCTTTTGTGCAAGGTGCCGGAGCGTCGACCGCCGTCCAGACGATCTCGATAGCAGCCGTTGCCAACGGACAGGTTATTCCGTTCGTCATCAGCGCACCGTTGAGCCAATGGCTGACGGTCACACCGAGTAACGGGCGGACGACGCTGGTTGTGCGGGTCTTCGTAAATAGCACGTCACTCCTGCCGGGGACTTATTCCGAACGGTTGATGATTGTCCCAACGGAGGGCACGAATCTTGAACCAGTCGTGGTTCCGATCACTCTCACGATTACAGCTCCTCAATCCGAAGTGGTGCTATCCCCGACGACGCTGGAGTTCGTCTCGCGATTGGGTAACGACACCGACGGAATCAGCCAGCCATTCTACTTGGGAACCGGAGGCGGCCTGCAGTCATTTAGTCTTTCGACAAAGGGGACCGATTGGCTAACGGCCAACCCGACGACCGGAAACGTCTTCCCGGGGTTCCGAACGGCCCTGCAGGCGATCGCCAATCCGAGTGCCCTCGCCCCAGGAACTTACAAGGGATCGATTACCATCAACGCTCCGACGGCGGTCACCAAGACAATCACGTTGAATGTGACTCTGACGGTGCAGCCAGGAGAGCCGGAGGTAACCTCAGTCTGGCCGGCCAGCTTGCCCGCCCAATCTCCTACGAGCATTCTGACCGTACGCGGAGCGCGTTTCTTTCCCGGCACGGTAGCGCGAATCAACGGCGTGGCTGTGATGACCAGGGTATTGGGAGATCGGCTTCTGGAGATTACCGTGCCGGCGGCGATGATGACGGACTCTCGTGTACTACCGATCGCGGTGACGAACCCGGGAGCTGGTGGCGGGACTGCCACCGGCGGCCTTGTGGTGACGATGGCCGGCCCACTCATCCGGGGCATTGGCAACGCCGCCTCGCAGCAGCCGTCCGCCGCACCAGGATCGCTACTGGTTCTTTACGGGCAGGGGCTGGGACCGGACATTCTTGCATCTTTTGATCCCTGGCTCACCCGACTGCCGATGGAACTCAGTGGGGTGACGGTATCCTTCCAAGGGGAGCCCGCACCCGTCCTATACGCGGGTAAAGACCAAATTTGTGTGACCGTACCGTATGGACTAGAGCCGAACCGCCCTTACATGATCCAAGCAAGCGTCGGGGGGCTACGGTCGAATCCATGGCCCGTGTTAATCACAGCTACGGCGCCAAGCCTTTTCACCACTGAAGGAACGGGGGCGGGCCCGGTGGCCGCTTACGGCTTTGACGAAGTGAAAGGCGAATACTTTTTGGTTTCGGAAACGGCTCCGGCGCTCAGAGGGGGATTTGTGGTCATTTACGGCACCGGCGAGGGGCGCCCCCCGTTTCCATTGGTTCCAGAAGGGCTCGATGGATTGATCGCAGATCGTCCCAGTGCAAAGAACAGCCTCGTCTCCATCACTATGGGCGGGGTGGCGGCGGAGGTTCTGTACGCGGGCACTAATCCGGGTCTGGTGGTGGGGATCATGCAGATCACGGTAAAGATCCCGATGTCGGTTGCGCCGGGCAAAACGGTGCCTCTAGGCATTCGGATCGGTAACTTAACCAGCCCGGCGGGGCCGACGATGAACATCAAATAGTCGGTGCGGGAGACCTAGGCAATGGCTTCAATGTCGAACAATTGCCAAGCCAAGCGCCGTCGGTCCGGGCCTAGCCCTTGTTCTTCGGGAACGACATACTTCTCGGCGTCGATCCGCACTACGGAAGCGCGGCCGGGCGTTAAAGGAACCGGAATACTAAATTCTCCGAACGCCGGGTGCCCCTTTCCGGCCAGTCGACCGTCGACGTAAATCCGGAGTTCCTGATCCTGCAGCGGAGCTGCCCATCCGGGCAAAGTGCCGCGGATCACAGCCGAGCGAGCATACTGGGGCAGCATCCAGTGGAGCCGCGGTGCCACCCATTGATCGGAATACAAACCCTGGGATCGCAAGTAGACGTCGTCGATCTTGGCCCGGCACGCGTGTACGAAACGCTTGGCGACGTAGGCCCCTAGCGGACCAGGCAGACAACGCCGGATCCTGGTGGACCAAACTTTGTCATAGGTGTCCAGTCCGTAGAACCACCAACCGGGCGGACGCTTCTGCCCGCTTTGCTTCTCCAGAAGCGCGGCAAGTTCACGGAATCGTTTCTGCCCGCCGGCGAAGGACTTGGCGGCTTCATACTCCCGGAGGCACCCAAACGTCTCGGGAACGTAGGCTAGACCATACCGCTTGCCCAGCCTGACCAAAAGGTCCCAGTCCATTCCAAAATGGAGAGACTCATCTGCCCAACCAACCGCCTCGACGCAATCCCGTCGAAAGAAAACGGACTGCTGTAAGATGTAGTCCAAGACGAACGTTAGCTTCCAAAGGTTAAATGGCTCGGTGAAGGGAAATTGCTGCCGAACGTTTCCGTCGTAGTCAATCTGAAAGCCCTCGCCGTAAATTGCCCCGACTCGGGGATGGGCGGCACAGCCGGCGACACCATTGCTGATTGCGTCCGGCAGGTAAACGTCATCCGAGTTCAACCAGGCAACAATGCTTCCTTTCGCCGCCTGAAAACCCTTGTTGATGGCATGCGTCTGGCCTCGATCTTTTTCCGAGATGAAGGTTAATCGGCTGCTATATTCGCTTGCCACAGCTGCGGTGCTGTCGGTCGATCCGCCATCCATGATCACGTACTCGACGTTTGGATAGCCCTGGCTCAAAACGCTTTCAATCGTCGCCCGAATGAAATGACCTTGGTTGAATGACGGCGTTACGATAGTAACGAGAGGATTGCTCACACGCTCGATCCCGTCGTTTGGAACTGGACTGTATCCACTACACAGCCAAGTTGCCGATAGTCGCCGTTGGCCTTGGGGCGCCAGGTACGGCTGGTCTCGAAGGTCATTCTGCAAACCTTACCGGACAGCTCAGGAGGAACCGGCGCAACAAAGGTGTAGTCCCCGGAGGAAGATAGTTCCTGGCGGTGCACTACTTTGCCTTCCAGTTTGATGGTGAGCGCAATTGGCCCGATGGGTGCCCAGTGCTTGCCCGAGACCGCCAGACTCGTGGTCTCGGCCGGGATCGACTGCTCCGATTGCCAAGCCGCGGAGATCCAGCCGTCTTCCCATCTCCCCGTAAACTTTTTCCCGAATCCGGTCATCTCTTGCCACTCGGCGAAATACCGCTTCCGTCGCCCTGGATTGTGATAGAGCCCCAAAGCCAGACTGAGCGCGTAGGAGGAAAGGGTGGGCTTGGATCGATCAAAATACTGATCTTTTTTGTCGAGCAGGTAGCAGGCATAGCCATTGACCCACTCGTAGGGCGCGTATTGAAACTGCGTTTTTACCGTACTGATGATTTCCTGATAAACCAGCCTGCGTTTAGACAGGGTCTTGTTGTCCATGTGCATCCGGCTGGTGGCGAGGAATTCGTCAACCTTCACGACACCATATTGCTTGGCGATGCGAATCCAAAGCTCGTAATCGAGCGCAAAGTGCATCGTCACGTTCATCATCCCGGCGTTGCGAAACGCCTCCCGAAGCATGAACGCCGCTGGTTGGCAAATATAGCACTGGTTGTTGAGGGTGCGGAGATCGAAGGCCTGCGTCGGATACGGGGCGATGATTTCGCCGTCGAGCTTAACGTGGTAGGCTTCGCCGTAGATCATGCCGACCCCAGGATTGGCTCTAAAGTGTTTCGCCATCGTGCTCAACGCGCCAGGCAGAAACGTGTCGTCCGAATTGAGGAACGTAAAAATCTCGCCGGTCGTCGCGTGGTAGCCCTTGTTGACGGCGTCGGCTTGCCCGCGGTCTTTCTCGGAGCACCAGCGCAAACGGTCGCCATACTTTTGGAGAATTTCGACGGAGCCGTCCTTGGAACCCGCATCCATCACGACGTAATCGACATGGGGATAGTCCTGCGTCAGGACGCTCTGGATTGTCTCTTCCAGAAAGTGCGCCATGTTGTAGGTCGGGGTAACGATGCCGATCACGGGCCAGGACTCGACGGTGATTCTGGAGGGCTTGGAATAGGCGGGACTCGTGATGTGGCTAAACGACTGCTCGGTCAACTCAATCGCGCGCTTCCACGAAAAAAGCGCTAGGCGTTCCCGGCCCTTGGCGATCAGATCCTGCCGCAGTGCCGCATCTTCGTAGATCCGGCGCATCCCCCGGGCAATATCGAGCGGATCCAGTGGATCAACCAATATTGCGGCGTCTCCGGCCACTTCGACGCAACTCCCGGAGTGGGACGTAATGGCCGGCGTATTGCAGTAGAAGGCCTCCAACAGGGGGATCCCGAAACCTTCGAACTTGGTCGCGAAGACAAGGGCCAGCGCGTGCTGGTAGATTTCCGGAATCAATTTCTTGTCCACGTAGCCGATCATGCGAACGGAACCCTTCAGACCGAGTCGGGCGATCTCCTTTTCGACAGGACCGAACTCGGCAGGTGATCCGCTCAGGACCAACTGAACGTCCTTCATGCCGGAATCAATGGCATGCCGCAACGCCTGAAGCACGTTGGCATGGTTTTTGTGCGGCCAGAAGTTGGCCGGGAAAAAGAAATACTTCTCCGGCAGGTTCAAGGCTTTCCACGCCGCGGTCGGAGCGCCTGGCAGCGGCTGCTTGAACTCGGCGTCGGCGTCGAGATGGATTACCCTAATCTTTTCCGGCGCGATGCGGAACCGTTCGACGATCGTCGATTTGGCGTGCTCACTGAGCGTGAAAACAATATCGCTGTTTAGGGCGGTCGGCCCATAGGTTTGGCGCCGCCATTGCAGGACGTTGGCGTCGAAGAACTCCGGGAAGAACTCATGCTGCACATCCGGCATCATGACAGCGGAGGGCTGAGAAACCACGAGCGGCTCGAGGACGAGCAAAGGGCAGAAGAACAGGTCGAAACCGCCCGTCTTGACTCCGGCTTCTATTGTCTGCAGGCCGCTTTCGTGAGCGATCCCCACAATTTCGGCGGTGGGCGCGAACTCGCGGACGTGTTCGACTTCTTCTTCATGGACCCAGATCAACAATTCGTGGTGACTGAGACCTCGCAACACATTGCGAAGGTAGTTCTCCATGCCACCAATTTTGCCTTTGTAGTATTGGCGCAAATTGACAGCAATCTTCATAGGAAAGAACGGACGGCGGAAGTGTCCCTGCACGAGAAAGTAAGAACTATAGGCCTAGACAGAACATTAACGAGTGTACCACCGCGTCGGTCTGGATCGCAAAAACCTGCCTCGTTGGCTCCTGTTCACTGCGCTGCAATTCTTGAGTGGCGCGAAGGTATCGATCCCGTTCCTAGGAGATCTGACTCGATTGTAGCTGGAGTTCAGCGGCCCGCTCCTCGGCGGCGAGCCGGGCCGCCTGTTCGCTGGCCCGATCGTTTCGAAGCTCCTTCATGACTCGTTGCCAATGTTCCCTTTCCGACAATTGAAGGGCCTGAGCGTGGCCCGCGTCCTGAGCAATCTGTTGCAAATCCGACCGGAGTGCGGAATGCGCGGCCATCTGACGAAGGAGGCTGTTCGTGGTCGCCTCAAGGGCGGCCAGACGTTCCGACGCGGCAGATTCGAATACAGCCAGCCGTTCCCGTTGCTCGTGGCTTGCTTGGCTTGCCGCGGCCAGCAACTGGAGCCGCTCAGAGGCCGCATTCTCCGCAATACTCGCTCTCTGCGTGGCCAAGGTGAGCTCGCTCGCGAGGCGCGCGGTCTCCTGCCGGACTGCTTCGGCGTTGGCTTGCTCGGCGGCGAGAAGCCGGTTGACGTCTTCGAGTGCGACGAGGCGTTCAGCGGCGGCGGGCTCAGCCACGGCGAGGCGCTGATTGGCGAGTGTGAGCTCGCT
>CANNLB010000119.1 GCA_947505565.1 Acidobacteriota bacterium
TCGCTCGAGACATCGCTGCGACTGGCGGAGCGAATTCCTGCAGCCGTAGTACGAGTGAGTGAGAGTGGGATCCATGGGGCGGCGGACGTGAAGGTGCTGCAAGGCGCGGGATACCAGGCGTTTTTGGTGGGCGAGCATTTAATGCTGGCGCCGGATCCGGCGGCGGCGCTGCGGGCGTTGCGGTCATGATGGTGAAGGTTTGCGGGATTACGAACCAAGCCGATGCGGATGCGGCGGCAGGGGCGGGGGCAATTGGGTTCAACTTCTACGGGCCGAGTCCGCGGTATTTATCTCCGGCTGACGCCGGGCAGATCGCGACGGCGGCGGGGGTTCTGCGGGTGGGGGTGTTTGTGAACGAACCGCGGGCGGCGGAGATGGCGCGGGAGGCTCGGCTGGACGTGGTGCAACTGCATGGAGACGAGCAGATGGGTCCGGACGGGTTTCGGATTTGGAAGGCGTATCGAGTGACGGACGAGTTTTCAATAGAGAAACTGGCGTTTCAAGCGGAAGCCTTTTTGCTGGATGCTCCGAGCGAGTTGTACGGCGGGAGTGGGCAACCGTTTGACTGGAAGCGGGCGCAGGGTGGGGAGCGGAAGATTCTACTAGCGGGGGGATTGGGGCCGGAGAATATTCAAGAGGCAATCCGGACGGCTCGGCCGTGGGGGGTTGACGCTTGTTCGCGGTTGGAATTACGGCCGGGAATTAAAGACCACGAACGGGTGGCGCGATTCATCGAATTGGCATTAACAGCATGATTACTTCATCAAATCCTTATAACGGCCCTGACAGCGGCGGACACTTCGGACCTTACGGGGGACGGTACGTGCCCGAAGTGTTGATGAATCCGCTGGACGAGCTCGAACAGGCGTATGCGGCGGCGCGGCAGGATCCGGCGTTTCATGCCGAGTTGGCGGGGCTACTGAAAGACTACGCGGGGCGGCCGACGCCGCTGTATTTTGCCAAACGGCTGAGCGAGAAGTTGGGCGGGGCGAAGATTTACATTAAGCGCGAAGACCTGCTGCATACGGGGGCGCACAAGATTAACAACGCGCTGGGGCAGATTCTGCTGGCGCGGCGGATGGGAAAGCAACGCATCATCGCCGAGACGGGGGCGGGTCAGCATGGCGTGGCGACGGCGACGGTGTGCGCGCTGTTCGGCATGAAGTGCGTGATCTACATGGGCGAGGAGGACATGCGTCGGCAGCGGCTGAACGTGTTCCGGATGCGTCTGCTGGGGGCGACGGTGACGGGGGTGACCTCGGGAAGCCGGACGCTGAAGGACGCGATCAGCGAGGCGATGCGGGACTGGGTGACCAACGTCGGGGATACGCACTACTTGCTGGGTTCGGCGCTGGGGTCGCATCCGTATCCGATGATGGTGCGGGACTTCCACAGCTGCATGGGGATTGAAGCGCGGGCGCAGATTTTAGAGAAGGAGGGCCGGTTGCCGGACCAAGTGATCGCCTGTGTGGGCGGCGGATCGAATGCGATTGGGATTTTCCATGCGTTTATTCCGGATGCCGGGGTGAGGCTGGTCGGGGTGGAGGCGGGGGGAAGGTCATTGGCACCGGGCGAGCACGCGGCGCGTTTTGCGGGGGGTAGCCCGGGAGTATTGCAGGGCTGCTACAGCTATGTGCTGCAGAACGGCGATGGGCAGATTTCGCTAACGCATTCGGTGAGCGCGGGGCTGGACTACGCGATGATTGGGCCGGAGCATGCGTTTTTGGCCGATCAGGGGCGGGCGGAGTATGTGCCGTGTTCAGACGCCGATGCCTTGGAAGCGGCGCAGGTTTTGGCGCGGACCGAAGGATTGATTCCGGCGCTGGAGAGTGCGCATGGGGTGCACGAGGCGTTGCGGCGGGCGCCGGATGCAAAGGGGCAGATTTTCATTGTGAATCTGTCGGGGCGTGGGGATAAAGACATCGATATCTATCGTGAAAATTTGAAAGAGCTGGATGAACCCGAGTCGAATTAGTCAACTATTTGCGCGTTGCCGCGCGGAAAACGAACCGGCGTTAATCGCCTACATCACGGCGGGGGACCCGTCGCTGGAGCGGACGGTTTCGCTCGTCGAGGCGATGGAACGAGGAGGAGCGGACTTGATCGAGCTGGGAGTTCCCTTCTCCGATCCGATTGCGGACGGGCCGGTGATTATGCGGGCGACCGAGCGGGCGCTGGCCAATGGCGCGAGCTTAGCCGGGGTATTGGAGGTGGCGCGGCAGGTGCGAAAGCGGAGCCAGATTCCGATGCTGTTGTTCTCCTATCTGAATCCGTTGCTGAAGTATGGGTTTGAAAAGCTGGCGGCGGACGCGGTGGCGGCGGGGATCGACGGCATTCTGATGACGGATGCGAGCGTGGAGGAGGCCGGGAAGTTTGTGCCGGTGGTGCGGGCGGCGGGGCTGGATACGGTATTTTTGGCGGCGCCGACTTCGCCGATTGAACGGCTGAAGAGAGTGGCGGAGTTTTCGTCGGGGTTCATTTATCTCGTGTCGCGGACCGGGGTGACGGGGGTGCAGGATCAGGTTTCAGGGTCGGCGGCGGAACTGGTGGAGAAGATGAGGACGGTGACGGATTTGCCGTTGGCGGTAGGGTTTGGGATTGCGAAGGCTTCGGATGCGGGCGAGGTGGCGAAGATTGCGGACGGCGTGGTGGTGGGGAGCGCGTTGGTACGGATTATTGAGAGCTTCGCGGGGTTGCCGGAGCTGGAGAGCAGGTTGGAAGAGTTTACGCGTGAACTGAAAGAAGGCGCCAGGGCGGGGCGGGCGTGACCCCGGAAGAGGCGGCCCAGGCGGCGTTGGCGGAGTGTCGGGAGCAGATCGACGAAGTGGATCGGCGGCTGGTGGGGCTGCTGAACGAGCGGGTGTTGGTGGTGCAGCGGATTGGGGAGATCAAGCAGAATTCGGGGCTGAACGTGTACGAGCCGAACCGGGAGAAGAAGGTACTAGAAAACGTGTTGGGCTCCAACATTTTGGGTACCGAGAAGGGACCGTTGCCGGACGAGGCGGCGGTACGGATTTTTGAACGGATCATGGATGAGATGCGGACGATACAGCGGGATCGGATGCGGGAGAAGGAAAGCTGATGCTAGTTGTGATGCAGGCGGGCGCGACGGAAACGCAAGTGGAGCGCGTGATCGATAAGTTGGTGATGATGGGGTTCACGGTGCACAGGTCGACCGGGGTGACGCACACGGTGCTGGGGGGCGTGGGGCCGCAGGAGCAGTTTGATCCTCGGGAGTTCGAGGCTTTGGACGGGGTGAAGGAGTGTCATCCGATTGTGTCGCCGTATAAGCTGGCGAACAAGAGTTTTCGACCGCAGGGGACCGAGATTACCGTTCGCGGGGTGAGGATTGGCGGGCCGGAGGTGGTGGTGATGGCGGGGCCGTGTTCGATTGAGAACCGGGACCAGATTGAGCTGTCGGCCGAGATTGTAGCCAAGGCGGGGGCGAAGGGGATTCGCGGGGGGGCGTTTAAGCCGCGGTCGAGCCCTTACAGCTTTCAGGGGTTGGGGGAAGAGGGGCTGAAAATGATTCGGGCGGCGGCGGACCGGCAGGGTTTGTTTGTCGTGAGCGAAGTGATGGAGAAGAGTCAAATTGGGGTGATGTGCGAGTATTCGGATGTTCTGCAGGTGGGGGCGCGGAACATGCAGAACTTCAATTTGCTGCGGGAGTTGGGGACAATTCGGAAGCCAATCTTGCTGAAGCGGGGGATTGCGGCGACGATTGAAGAGCTGCTGCTATCGGCGGAGTACATCATGTCGGGCGGGAATTACGACGTGATTTTGTGCGAGCGGGGGATTCGGACGTTTGAGACGGCGACGCGGAATACGTTTGATGTGTCGGCGATTCCGGTATTGCATGGGTTGACGCATTTGCCGGTGGCGGCGGATCCGTCGCATGGGGTGGGCAAGCGAAACTTGGTGGCTCCGATGGCGCGGGCGGCGGTGGCGGCGGGGACGGACATGTTGCTGATCGAAGTGCACCATGACCCGGACCATGCATTGAGCGACGGGGCGCAGAGCTTGTTTCCGGAGCAGTTTGTGGAGTTGATGGAGCAGTTGCGGGGGATCGCGAAGGCCGTTGGCCGGGGCCTGTAAAGCGATGGAGCGGGTAGCGATTTGCGGGGTGGGGCTGATGGGGGGGTCGTTCGCACTGGGGCTGCGGCGAGCGGGATTTAAGGGCTCGATTGTGGGGGTGAGTTCGGAGCGGACAATTGCGGAGGCGGTGGAGTTAGGGGTGGTGGAGCGGGGGGTGACGTTGGAGGAGGCAGCAGCGACAGCGGATTTGGTTTACCTGGCGCAACCGATTTTTAAGATTTTGGAGGCGATTCCGGCTTTGGGGAAGATGCTGGGGCCGCAGGCGACGGTGACCGACGCGGGGAGCACGAAGGGGCAGATTGTGGCGGCGATGCGGGCACATTTACCGGCGGGGCAGTTCGTAGGGGGGCACCCGATGGCGGGGACGGAGAGCCGGGGGGTGAGAGGGGCGGACGGGGGGTTGTTTCGGGGTAGGACGTACGTTTTGACGGCGGAGCATTGGCTGCGGGGCTGGGTGGAGAAGATGGGGGCGCGGGTGGTGATTCTGGGGGCGGAGGAGCACGACCGGGCGGTGGCGTACACGAGCCATTTGACGCAGTTGGTGGCGACGGCGCTGGCGGGGACGGTGACGCAGGCGTTGCGGGGGGAAGAGATTCAGGTGAGCGGGCCGGGGTTGATTGATACGACGCGGTTGGCGCAGAGTTCGTATGATGTGTGGCGGGACATTTTGGTGACGAATCGGGAGGAGGTGGACGGGGCGTTGGGGGCGATGATTGCGCGGTTGGAGGGGATGCGGGCGAGTTTGGGGGAGAATGAGCGGGAGTTTGCGGAGGGGGCGGAGTTGAGAAGACGGTTGGTGCGGAGCGTGACGCTGGGGTAGGATTTTCGGTTATACTTTTAGTATGAGGACTGTGATTTCGGTGTCGGATGAGTTGTTTGCGAAGGTTGAGGCCGAGGCAAGGCGGCAGGGGATCACTCGAAGTGCGTTGTTTCAGGCGGCTCTGCGGGAGTACTTGAAAGAGCTAGACGATGCGGAGATTACGGCGAGCTATGATCGAATTGCGGCGAAGTTTGATACTAGTCTGGATCCGGTGTTGGCTCAGATGCAGTTAGCATCTCTTGCTAAGGAGGATTGGGTATGAAGACTGCGATTTCGGTTCCGGATGAGTTGTTTGCACAAGCTGAGGCGGAGGCGGGGAAGCAGGGGGTGTCGCGGAGTGAGCTGTATCAAGTGGCTCTACGAGAGTATTTGAAGCGGCGGCGCGATGAGGATGTGACGGAAAGGATTAACAAATATTTTGAGGCGCACCCGGAGGGCGAGAAGTTGGAGCAATTTAGCCAGCTAGCCGACGACGAGTTTCTGCGGCGAATTGAATGGTGAAACGGGGGCAGGTCTGGTGGGGTGAACTGGGAATACCGACGGGATCTGAACCGGGCTTTCGAAGGCCGGTGTTGATCCTCCAGGCGGACCGCTACAACGGGACTGGGATCCGAACGATTGTGGTGGCAGCGATAACGAGTAATTTGGGCCTCGCGGATATGCCGGGGAACGTTTTTTTGCCGCGGGGGGAGACGGGTATGGCGAAGGACTCGGTAGCGAATGTATCGCAGCTAAAGGCGCTGGACAAGAGTCGGTTGACGGAGAAGTACTGCACGCTGCCCCCGGAACTGATGCGGGCGGTGGAGGAGGGTGTCCGGTTGCTGCTGGATCTTTAGCTTTGAGGGACGGCTTGGGGTGAGGGGGCGGATTGGGTGAGGCGGCCGTAGAGCCAGCGGCGGCCGTAGAGCCAGCGGCGGCCGTAGAGCCAGCGGAGGCCGTAGAGCCAGCGGAGGCCGTAGAGCCAGCGGAGGCCGTAGAGCCAGCGGAGGCCGTAGACGCTGCAGCCGAGGGCGACGCTGATGGCGGCGTTGACGACCAGCTAGGGGGAGCCTGAAGATAATCCGAATGGGCCCTATTAGAGGGACTTCAAACCGTTGGCCTGGATGAAGGCGAAATCGTGGTTGGGGAAATCTAACTTGTCGGCGATGAGTTGGCGGGCGGAAAGCGATTCGCGGGCAACTCCAGCTTTGGCCTGGCCTTTTGACTGGCCGAGCATGTGGTAGAGTTCGTGGGCGAGGACCCGGCCCATCGCCCGGCCAAGTAGTTGATTCCCTTGCTTATAGTCGGCCCCGGACATCGCTGTTTTGATGGAATCGCGGAGGCGGTCGCACTTCACTTCACCCAAAGGCAGGATGCGTCCGTCGTTGGTAAAGGTGAAGGCGAGGGGTCCACGTTCGTCGAGAAGCGGAGGGAAACTATCCATTTCGCAGCAGCCAGACATTTTGAAAAAACAATGTCGTTGTAGGTTTGCTGGGAAGCTTCGGCCCGGTGTTTGAAGGCGAGATTGACGCCCGCTTTGCGGACGATTCTTTCAGCTTCGAGCTGCATCTCTTGCAGGGCTTGCGGCGAGAAGCCTTCAGCGAACTGCATGACGATGGTAACTTCTTTGTTTTCAGCAAATAAGAAAAAAGGGCAGAAGAATAGCAACAGAGCTTTCCGCAACATGGCGCGACCTCACGGCATCAGTATAGACGCTGGAAGGATCGGCAAGTAACAGAACTTTCTTGAGCTTATGTTAAATTTCTTTTAAAGAAGATACTGGCGAGGAGGAGAAGCCCGAGGGCGGTGGCGAGAAGGCCGGCAAGCGAGCCGAAGGTCGCCTCGACGGCCTTGGCAAACTCTTCAGGGCGCAGGTCGCCTACGGCAACTAGCGTCGAACCACCCAGTCGCAAAGAGACCTGCCACGCCTCTAAGAGGTGCTTCCTTTGGATTTTGGCCAAGCTGGAGAGGGTCGCTCCCTTGGACCCGTAGGGGTGGTTGGCGCCAAAAGCCAGCTGGCGTGCCAGGTTGTGGGCCTGCGCTTCGGCATCCCCTGGCTCCGCCCGCAGCCCTGCTGCCACCTGCTCCCGCAGGGAAGCGATGGCGGTTGGGTCAAACTGGGGCTCCAACAACGCTTCCGAGAGGAGCTTTAGGAATGGCAGCAAGTTGTGGCTAAGGACGTGACCTTCGACCAGTACCGCATCGGCCAAGGCCTCGACCTGCACCTGACCACCCAGCGCTTCTGTAGCCTCTGCCAGACTGCTTCCCGGGTGGCGCTTGCTACCTTTCGTCAGCAGCTGGGCGGCTATAGCGACAGT
>CANNLB010000120.1 GCA_947505565.1 Acidobacteriota bacterium
GCGTTGCTGCTTGAACCAATTGGGGTCTTTGCTTTCGGTCTCGAACGTTTCGCGGGTGTGGGGGACGAAGGCGAGTTCGGTCATCTGAAAGGCGCTGCGGAGTGGGCCGGAGAGGGCTTCGAGCTTACCGCCGAGGACGCGGTCTACTTCCTTGGCGAGCGAGTTGCCGTGCTGCTCGGCGAGGGCGACGGTGCCGCGGGGATTGGGGCTGGCATCGGCGCCGGTGAGCATGAGAAACATCGCGGTGGAGTTGGGGTGGGCGGTTTCGAAGGCGGCTTGCGCGAAGCCGGCGTAGTCTCCGTTTACGTTGAACAGATCGGCACCGAGGGTGGTGTTGTGACAGGCGTACCCGAACAGGACGCCGCGCAGTTGGCCGTTGAGGCCGGAGACGCGAATGACGGGCACATCCTGGTTCACCGGGCCGGCGGGATTGAGGCCTAGCTTGACTCCGCTGGCGGTGACTTGGCGACGGTTGATGGCGAAGCTACCGGTGCCGTGGCCGATATCGAGGCGGGCGGGTTGGAGATCGCCGAGGGCGGCACCGACGACGTCGGCCAATTGGGTGGCCAAGGCTTGGGTGTAGTCGGTGATGGCGCGGCGCTGATCGGGGGTGAGTTCGAACATCGACGTGAGGTTGCCGTGGACGACGGGGCCGCTATGCGTATGGGAAGAGTTAAGGACGAGTTGGCTGCGGCGAAGGCGGTAGCGCTTCTCGACCTCGGCGCCGACCTGATCGGCCACGGGGCGGGGCAAGCCGATGAGGTCTGTCGTAACGATAACGGCGCGGTTGCCTTTGGCGTCTTCAATGGCCAACGCTTTGGCCCAGATCTTTTGCAGGACGCCTTCGCTGGGCTTCTTGCGGGCGGCGTAGCCAGAGAGGTAGATGGGCTGGGTCGGGGTGATGTTGATGCGACCGAAGCCTGCCTTGAAGTCGGCAGCCACCAGCGGCAGGGCAAATAGGAGCCAGAGGAGTTTCATTAGCGGATGGTCTCGACGAGTTGGTCAGGATATTTCAGGCTGTTCTTCGAAGCGTCAAACAGGTAGAGCGGATCGAGTTTGGCGAGGGAGTAGACGGGAATGGGTGAGAAGTCCGGGCACTCGGGGGAGAGTTGGGCGACGATGACGGCGATGCCGACGACCACCGCTCCGGCGGCTTCGACCATTTTTTTCAGTTCGGAGAGTTTGGCCCCGGTGCGAAGGATGTCATCGACGAGGAGGACTTTTTCGCCGGGATCGATATCGAAGAACTGGCGGAGGCGGAGTGGTTCGTGCTCGTTTTCGCGTTCGGCCCAATAGACTTCCTTGGCGCGGAGGGCTTCGCAGACGCCGAAGGCGATGGGGAGGCCGCCACCGGCGGGGGTGAAGATGGAGAGTTTTTCGATGTTGGCGCGGATCTCCGAGTTGGCGCGCACCTTTCGGCTCAGGGCGACGCTCAGCATTTTAGAATGCTGGAAGAAGCGGAAGGCGAGGGGAATCTGCAGAAACTGATCGGAGTGGTTCCCGTCGGGGTAGACGAAATTACCTTCGCGGAGAGCACCGGTTTGGCGGAGGAGGGAGAGGACCTCTTCCTGAGTGGGGATAAGTTCCATGAACTAATAAGCTCCTTTACCAATAAGAACTTGCGGAATAGTACGGAGGATGATTTTCCAATCGAGGGTGAGGGACCAGTTATCGATGTAGGTCATGT
Source organism: Acidobacteriota bacterium (assembly GCA_947505565.1). Lineage (GTDB taxonomy): Bacteria > Acidobacteriota > Terriglobia > Bryobacterales > Bryobacteraceae. The sequence goes on from CANNLB010000120.1 coordinate 1,688, forward strand.
CGAGAGTCATCCATGCATCAAAGTCTACTGTGTCGCGGCCTTCGACGGCCCAGAGGCAGGTTAGGCCGGGCCGCATGCGGAGGCGGCGGCGTTGCCAGCGCTTATAGTGTTCTACCTCTTCCGGGATGGCGGGCCGAGGGCCGACGATGGACATGTCACCGATAAGGATGTTCCAAAGCTGGGGCAACTCGTCGACGGAGAACTTCCGGAGCCACTTGCCGATGGGGGTAAGGCGGGGGTCGTGGCGGATTTTGAAGACGAGCGTGCGCTCGTTTCTGCTCTGCAGTTGGTGTTTCAAGGCTTCGGCATTGGCGACCATGGAACGGAATTTGTAGACGCGGAAGCGGCGACCGTTGAGGCCGCAGCGGACTTGGCTAAAGATAGCGGGACCGGCGGAGGTGAGACGGATAGCCAGAGCGACCAAGGCCAGGAAGGGGGCGAGGACGACGAGGGCCAACGTCGAGAAGAAGATATCGGTAGCGCGCTTTAGGAGCAGCCGGATTTCGTCGTGGGGGGTGCCGGAGAAGGTCAGCAGCGGAGTGGGGCCGAGGCGATCGAGGTAGGCTTCGCTGTGGACATGGGGGAAGATATCGAGGGCGATGCGGGTGCGGACGCCTTCCTCGTCGCAGAGCAGAAAGGTCTCTTCGAGTTGCGGCAGGTCGGCGGCGGGGACGGCGAAAATCACCTCGTCGACGACGCGGCGCCGGAGGATACCGGGAAGCTCGCTGAGTTGATGGACCGGGTATTCCTGTTTCAATTGGACGACTGATGCGATGGGAGTCTCGCTGGCGTCCAGGAAGCCCAGTACCCGCATGCCGAAGCTTTCAGCCTCTTCCACAAGAGCGGCGAGGCGGCGGGCGCTTTCGCCGGTTCCCGCGATCATGACGTAATGCTGGGCACCGAAGCGTTGCCGGTACCAGCGCAGGAGCGGCCCGGCGTTCCAACGAAAGAGAAGCAAGCCGAGGAAGGAGAGGGATCCGAAGAGGCCGAGGAAGGCGCGGCTGACATCGAGCCGGAGGAGGAATTGTGCGAGAACGAGGAGCGTGAGCGCGAGAATGGTCTGCCGGAGGGTTTCTTTAGCGGCGTCCCGTTTGCGGGCTAGCTCCAGGCGCTCGTAGGTTCCGAACCATCCGGCGACGCCGAGGAAGGCGATCGCGGCCATGAGGAGTAAGAGATACTTAACCGGGGTATCGATGTAAAAGAGGCGCCCTAATTGCCAACCGCTGCGGGTCTGGTAGGCGAGCTCGTAGGCGGACCAGACCAGGGCCGCATCGGCCAGACCAAAAAAAAGCCGAAGCATTCTGTGACGCCGAGAGTACACTTTGATCATCAGCGTATCAGAGTGGGTGCGCGCCTGTTGCCTAGCAACTGCTAACCTAGTGAATGCTAATGACTGTGAAGCCGAAGCTCCATCGCGCCGAACGGCGGCAAGTAATTCTTGAAGCGGCGTCGACGTTGTTTTCCGAACGGGGCTTTCGCGGGGTTACGACGCGGGAACTGGCGCGGGGGGCGGGGGTTTCCGAACCAGTTCTTTACGAGCACTTCCGGACCAAGGAAGATCTGTACGCGGCGATTATCGAGTGCGCCACGCAAAAAGAAAAGGGCAAGGATGATCCCCACGAACTTCTGGATACGTGGGCGACGATCGAGGACCCGCAATTCTATTTGACGAAGCTGGCAAACCTGATCGCCGATTTCCACACCCGCCATCCGGAGTACATCCGTCAGGTACTGTTCGCGGCCCTGGAAGGTCATGCGATGGCGGATTTGTGTTTTGAGCGAAACTCTGGTCCGGTTTACGCCAAAGTTGCCGCGTATCTGAAAAGCCGCATGGCGGCGGGTCAATTGCGCCAAATGGAGCCGACGATCGTCGCCCGGGCGTTTGTGGGCTCCGTGATGCAGTACTGCTTGTTCGAGTTACATTTTGGCTTTCGAACGGTCCGCGCGAGTAAAAAGCGGACGCTCGACGGCTTGGTCGATATTTTCTTACACGGCATTTTTTCATGAAAACACGTATTTTTCTTTCCCTCTTGTTCACTTTTTCCTTGCTCTCGGTTGGTTGTGCAAAGAAGTCTGATGAGTCCGCCCAGTCGGCACCGAAGGCCGAACCGGATCCGGTGACGGTGAAGACCGTAGCGGCGGAGGAGCGTTCGATTGAGCGTTCGATTTCCGCGACCGGCTCGTTGTTGCCGGACGATACCGTGACGTTGAGCTCTGAAGTGCAGGGCCGCGTGGCGAAGATTTACTACGATTTCGGCCAGTCGGTGAAGAAAGGCGCGGTGTTGTTGGAACTCGATCCGACCGAGTACGACCTGCAGATCGAGCGGGCGAAGGGAGCCTTGAACCAGTCGCTGGCGCGCTTAGGGCTGCCGGCGTACAACGGTAAGATGACGCCGCCGGAGTCGACTCCGGGCCTGCGACAGGTGCTAGCGCAGGTGGAAGACGCCAGGTTCAAGTATGAGAGTGCTTCGAAGCTCGTCAAGAGCGGGGACGTTTCGCAAGAGCGCTTCACCGAACTCGAGAAAGCCTATCGGGCTCGTCAGGCGGGCGTCGAGTTGGCGCGCGACGAAATACGGGTTTCCTGGATGGGGGTTACCGCGCTGGAAGCGGATCTGAAGATCGTGCAAAAGCGGCGGGGTGACACCATCTTGCGGGCTCCGTTTGACGGCGAGATTGGGGAGAAGATCGCGGCCGTGGGGCAATTTGTGAAAGACAACACGCCGTTGTTGCGGCTGGTAAAAACGAACCCGGTGCGGTTGCGAGCCGAGATTCCGGAGGTGGCCGCCGGAGTGGTGAGGATTGGAACGCAGATCGCGTTTACGACCGACGCCGTGCCCGGAACGACGTTTACGGCGGTGGTGCGGCAGTTGAATCCGTCGCTTGATGCGCGGTCGCGAACGCTTTCGGCGGAGGCCCGGCTCGTGCAGGCCGACGCGCGACTGCGCCCGGGTATGTTTGTGCAAGTGCGACTGGTCACGCAGGCGGCGGCCAGGATGGTAGCGGTTCCGCGGCAGTCGATTTATAGTGTAGCGGGCCTGACCAAGCTGTTCGTGATTCAGAACGGCGTTGCCAAGCTCGTGACGTTCACCCCGGGCGCGGAGATCGACGGCTGGGTGGAGGTGCCGAACGACGTGGTGCAGAAAGGCGACCAAGTTGCCATGACGCAGCTAGGCATGTTGACCAATGGCACCAAGGTGAGGAAGTAACCGATGCAGACGCTTGCTGAAATCTGCATCAAACGGCCCGTTTTTGCCACTATGCTCATCATGATGCTGGTGGTGTTGGGCCTGGACGGCTATCGAAAGCTGGGCGTGGACTTATTCCCGAAGGTGGAGTTCCCGATTGTCTCGGTGACGACGTCGCTGCGCGGCGCGTCACCCGAAGAGGTTGAGACCCAGGTATCCAAGCGCATTGAAGAGGCCGTGAATACGGTTTCCGGCATTGACGAGCTGTTTTCGAATTCGTCCGAGGGACTGTCTCGGGTGACCGTGCAGTTCACCTTGGAAAAGGACGCCGAGGTGGCCGCGCAGGAGGTGCGAGACAAGATTTCGACCGTGCTTGGGCAGTTGCCCAACGACGCCGATCCGCCTGTGGTCGAGAAGGTTTCGACCGACGCGTCCCCCATCATCAACGTGGTGATTTCGGCCAACCGGGACCTTCGCGAGACGACCAAGCTGGTGGACGACCAGATCAAGAAGGGCATCGAGTCGCTGGACGGAGTGGGCCAAGTGCGCTTCATCGGGGACCGGGAACGCGCGATTCAGATTTGGCTGGATGGCCAAAAGCTTTTCGCTTACAACCTGAATATTGATCAGATTCGGGGGGCGATTGCGTCGCAGAACGCTGAGATCCCGGGCGGTCGATTGGACCAGGGCAACCGCGAGTTAAGCGTACGCACCCTGGGCCGCATCACGCGTCCGGAAGACTTCGCGACATTGATCGTCGCTAACACGCCAAGTGGGCCGGTACGGGTTAAAGACATCGCCACGGTGGAGGACGGCTTCAAAGAGCAGCGCACTTTGGCGCGGCTCGATGGGAGCGAGGCAGTGGTGTTGCAGATCCGCAAACAAGCGGGGACCAACACGCTGGCTGTCATCAAGAAAGTGAAGGAACGGATCGATGAGATTCGCCCCGGGTTGGCTCCTGACTTTAAGATCGCCTACCTCGGCGATCAGTCGTTCTTCATTGAAGAGTCCTTCCTGGCCGTCCAGGAGCATTTGGTGCTGGGTGGTTTGCTGGCGGGAATCGTGGTGCTTTTATTCATGCGCAGTTGGCGGTCGACGCTGATTGCCGCGGTGGCCATCCCGACCTCGATCATCTCGACCTACACGTTGATGAATTTGATGGGCTTTACGCTGAATCAGATCACCATGCTGGCGCTCACGCTGATGGTGGGGATCGTGATTGACGACGCGATCGTGGTACTCGAAAACATTTTTCGATTTCTTGAAGAAAAGAAGATGACGCCGATGGAAGCAGCCATTGAAGGCACGCGCGACATCGGCTTGGCCGTGCTGGCGACGACGCTTTCTTTGGCGGTTGTATTTCTGCCAGTGGCGTTCATGAGCGGGATTGTGGGGCGCTTCATGTCGAGTTTCGGATTCACGGCGGCGTTCGCCATTATGGTGTCGCTGGTGGTGAGCTTCACGCTGACGCCCATGCTTTGCTCCCGGTTCCTGAAGCTGAGCCCAGGGCACGATGCGGGCGCGACCAAGCAGACGTTGATCTTCAAGCTGGTGGATGTTCCCTATCAGGCGATGCTGCGGTGGTCCATGCGGCACCGCTGGGTGATTGTGACGATTTCGGTGGCCGTGGTGTTGTCGACCGGGGTCCTGTTTAAGTTCCTCGGGGTGGACTTCCTGCCGCAGGATGACCAGGCCGAATTCGAAGTGACCGTGCGCATGCCAGCCGGCTCTTCGCTGGCCGGAACGAATGAGTTGATGAAAGCGGTGGAGGCGGATCTGCGCCAACTCCCCGGCGTGCAAAACCTGCTGACCCAGATCGGCAGCGACCCGCGCCAACAGGTGGATCGCGGCACGGTGCTCATCGAGTTGACCCAGCCGGTGACGCGCAAAGAGACCCAGTTCCAGATCATGGACATGGCTCGCGAGAAGTTGCGGAAGTATAAGGAGCTGATCATCGCGGTCCAACTGCCGGCGGTGATTCAAGGCGCGGGACCGAACCGCGACTTCCAGTATTTCCTGCAGGGTCCTGACCTGGCGCAGCTTGACCGCTACGCCAAAACGCTGGTGGCGAAACTGGCTGCGACGCCGGGAGTGGCGGACCTGGAAAGCTCCTACGAATCGGGAAAGCCGGAGGTTCGCGTGACGGTGAATCGGGACAAGGCCGCTGACTTGAACGTGAACGTAGCGTCGATTGCGACAGCGCTACGCACTCTGGTTGCCGGTGACGAGCAGGTGACGACCTATCGCGAAGGCGATGACCGTTACGACGTCGGGCTGCGCGTAACCAAGGAGTTTCGCCAGTCGCCGGACGCGATGAGTCGTCTGTACG
>CANNLB010000121.1 GCA_947505565.1 Acidobacteriota bacterium
TCGATGGAAGTGTTTGCGGACGACATGTTGGAGATGGAACGCCAAGCCCGATCGATTGCGACGTGGGGCGAGAATGTCTACGTGAAAATCCCGGTCACCAACACCCTGGGACAGCCGACCTATGATTTAGTCTCGCGGCTTTCGAAAGCGGGGGTAAAGTTGAACGTTACCGCGCTCATGACGCTCGGCCAAGTGCGTGATGTTTGTTTCGCGTTGGCTGATGGGGCCCCGGCGTACGTAAGTGTCTTCGCTGGTCGCATGGCGGATACGGGGCGGGACCCGGTTCCGATGATGTCGGCAGCTTTGGAAATTTTGGCGCTGTACCCGCAGACTGAGTTAATCTGGGCGAGCCCTCGCGAGCTGCTGAACATCTTCCAGGCCGACGAGATCGGCTGCCACATTATCACGGTGACAAGCGACATCCTGAACAAGCTTTCGTTGGTGGGGAAAGACCTTGATGAATACTCGCTGGATACAGTAAAAATGTTTCGGACGGACGCCGTCGCGAGCGGATTCACCCTATAACCACGATCTCTTGTGATGTTCGGTCCGTGGGATCTTCTTGCGGTGGTGAGACCATCAGTCCCTGCCACGTCCGGGTCCATTCAAACTAGGAGTCATAACCGATGAACCTATAATCGGCAGTTGAAGCCCCTCGGCGAAGCGGTTCGATCTCAATCGCTTTCTGCTGATCAACCGAGGATTTCATTGCGTACAGGAGTATCCGTTCAATCGGTAGATTTCGGTGAACGCGCCACCTTTTGAACGATCCTGGTCCGATTTAATTCGGGTGCCGTCGTCTACTTCGTTCCCCAGATCACAATATTCCAGCTCCACCAGCGAAGGAGAGGCAATCGACAAAGCAGGGAATCGAGACCGCGCAGCGGGAGCCACCACCAGAGGGACCCCGATGTCTCCCGGAAGATTCTTTTCCAATAGCGGTCTTCGTTCGGATGGACCCGATCAATGAGGTAGTACTTCAGGAAGAGCAAAAGGCTGACCAACCAAAACTCCTGATGCCCGACGTTTTTAAAATACTGTTTGACCAGTTGAATGTCGCCCATCCGAAGGGGTTCCTCGTCGGGCGTGCGAACTTCGGTGGCCATGTTGCGATACACATTAATTACCGGGTTGTAACCGATAGGGTCGATCGAGAAAAAGGTTCCGCCAGGGCGGAGCGCATCCTTAATCTGCCGGAAAAGCGTGGGACGGTCCGGGACGTGATGGATGGCGTTGGCGATGTAAACGAAATCGTAGTGATCTTTGGGGACCGAAAGATCTTCGGCGGTTGAAACGATGCCTTCGAGCTTAACTCCGTGGAGTTCTCCGAGGCGAACGGCTGTTTCGACCATGCCGGGCGAGATATCGACCGTGGTAACCTGGGCACCCATAAGGGAGAAATAGACACTGCTTTCGCCCAATCCGCTTCCGATGTCGAGAATCCGCTTCCCCTTCAGGTCCCCCATCATCTTGAGGATGAACTTGTTTTCCATGGCGGTGGGAGCCTCGAAGGCCTCTCTCACGTTAATGTCGTTGAGGTCGGTCGAGCGAGCCCACTCGTCGTGGAATTCAGTCTCGCGGTGGTGCAAAGAATCGTTCATAGGTCCTTAGGAGGGAGAAAGTTAACTGTACGATAGACGGTGTAGAGGGGGCGGGCTTTTGCCTCGTCGTAGAGACGGGCCAGATATTCGCCGAACACACCGAGGCAGGCCATCGTGGTTCCGCTCGTCAAGCAGATTAAGACGACTCCAGAGGTCCATCCAGGAACGACATAAAGCCCGCTCATCACTCGGAACACGGCGTAGGCGCCGTAGAGAAGGCCCAAGGCGGTGAACAAACCGCCCAAGAGAAAGGCGAGCCGGAGAGGGAACGGCGAGAAGGAGACGGCGGCATCCCAGGCGAGGGAGAACATTTTCCGGAACGGGTATTTGGTTTCGCCCGCCGCGCGGGGAGGCCGCACAAATTCGACGTAGGCGGTGGCAAATCCGATCCAGGACGCCATTCCTCGGAGAAAGCGGTGGCGCTCTCCCATTCCTCTCAAAGCGGAGAGACTCACTTGAGACATCAAGCGGTAGTCGCCGACGTCGACGGGTAGATCGCGGTCTACGAGCAGTCGCATGAGGCGATAAAAGGCCCAAGCCGAGATTCGCTTGAAGAGAGATTCGCCTTCCCGTTTGGTTCGCCTCGCGTAGACGATGTCATATCCTTCGCAATATTTTTCGATCATCTGACTGACCAATTCCGGTGGGTCCTGAAGATCGGCATCCATGAGTACGACGGCGTCGCCGATGGCGCAGTCGAGGCCGGCGGTGGCGGCGATTTGGTGGCCGAAGTTGCGGGCGAGGGCTACAACCTTGAACCGGGGGTCGGAGTTGGCTTGGGCGATCAGGAGATCCAGGGAACGGTCGGAGCTGCCATCATTCACGAAGATGATCTCCGTTTCGCTGGAGAGGGTGGGCAAGAGGAGCTTTAGACGTTCAATGACGAGCGGGAGGACTTCCACTTCGTTGTAGATGGGAAGCACCAAGGAAAGCCTTCGGGGTGCATCACGCGGGATGAGGGGATAGTAAGTCGCCAAAGAGCAGAGATCTCCGTTTCGAAAAATCGTCTAAGGAACCGGTGTACAAGACAAAATACGGAAGCTCAAACGTCGATTGTCCGAGTTGGCCCCCACGTCGCGTGGCACAAAATGCTTATCGGGCATCAGTTGAAGTTCGCCGGTTACCGGGGTGGGAAGTTCTACCACCATGTCATAACGACCAGGCTTGGAGATGGTCCAAGTATAGTTTGATCCATTTGGACCAGTGGATTTGACGTTTATGGGCAATAACGCAGGCACTCCCGGGACTTCAATTTGGAGTCGAAGGCGTCGATAGGGATTCGACACGCTGGGCACGAGTACCGCACCCGCGGGAGTGATCCATTGGTCCTCGGTTGCACCGCGGGTGGTGAACGAGAGAGAGAGGGGGAGAGAAGACGTTGCGGAAGGTGCCGGTGCGCCGACACCGTCGGTCGACAAACTCCATCGACCGAACAGAATGTTGAGCAGTCGTGTGTCTGCGCCCTGGGGCGAAGTCGTTCCTTCGGAGCGCAATTCGATTTTGCTAAAACCGGCAGGAATGGCCATGGCGGGGGTTCGAACTCTCCCCTTGCCGGTGGGAGCGGTGAAGGTTCCCGCGGGTTGCCCGTCGACGAAGAGGGAGACGAGACGCGGTTTGCCGTGAGGTCCCAGCATTGAATCCGCTTCCAGCGCAATCGTGGTGGCGCTTGGCGCGAACGCAAGGAGTTCCCCGGTATCCTTCATCCAATGCACCGGGTCAGCCCCTAAGTATTCGGTTTCGTACCAACCTTCGCCGGTGACGGTGACAACGGGTTGGACCGTGATGAGGCTGTACCGATTGTTCTCGAAGATAGCGGTGCTTTTTTGTGCCCAGCCGCTGCGAGCTTTCTCGATCAGGATATGGGAAAGGGACTGGAGGGAAGGGGCTGGGCGCGCCTGTAACATCTCCGAGTAGACGCCCTGAAAGTACTGGTAAGAGGGGGCGCGAAAGAAGTAGCTGGCCCAAGTGGCGGGGAGGGTTGCCGGGAGCAGGAGCAAGGTTTTTCCTCGCGGGGCCGTGACTTGTTCAAGACCTTCCAGGCTGCTGAAGTCTCGCATGTATTGGGCGGGATCTCCAGTTCCGGACCGATAAACGGTCCCGGCGAGCACTCCATACGCGTTCCGCATGTAGCCTGCATAAACAACGCCGCTGACCAGGATCCAGCCGACGGTAAGAAGCCGGACAAAAAGCCCGAGTTCCTTCTTCCAACTTCCGAGGGCGGCGAGTCCGGCGACGGTACCGAGCGGCACCAGATAGAAGAGATAGAGGGTGACCTTGTAGAGGCTGTATTCGGAGCCACCGAGTCCCATCCAGATGCCTACTGGCGCGCAGATGAGTAGGGACGACCAGACGAAGCTCCGGCTGGCGCCGCGAAGTGAAGTCCAACCGAAGAGGCAGATGGCGGCGAGGATGACGCTGAGAGTGATGGCCACAGCGCGGACGAGGGGAGAGACGGCCTCGATGGAGGACAACCCGAAAAACATGGTGAAGTAGTTTTCCAGGCTAAGTCCGATTTTATTCATCGGGCGGCCTTTAAATACGGCCACGTATCCGAGCGCGGCGTAGTAAACGTTGTATCCGTTGACGAGGATGACGACCAAGCCGGCCTGGGCAAAGCCGAGCGCCGCAGCGGTGACGGCTGGGATCCCTTCCCGAAAGCGATCGACGAAGACGGCGGCTAAAACGGGAGCCAGGATAAACGGCAGTACCTCCGGGTAAAACGCGATTTGCATCGCCAGGAGGATGCCGAAGGCCACCATGTGGGATCGATTTCCACGCCCCAGTTCGAGCCCGGTGGTGATCAAAAGGAAGGCGATTCCCAGGCCGATGGTTTGGGGGAGAAAGCCGGAAGCCAATGCCCAGTGGACCATCATCAAGTTGCAGGCGAAGGCCCCAAGCGCAAAGCGTTTGGTGAGTGAAGACGAGAAGACCAGCCCCGCCAAAACGGTGAAGCTGAGAATGGCCACCACGAGCAAGAAACAGCAAACGCCGACGTAGGCCCAGTACGCTTTCACCCCGAGAAACGCACTGACGGTGGCCAAGACGTAGGGCACTCCCATGCGGAAGTGCCCGTTAAAGAAGCTCCACATTTGCGTCTTCCAGATCTGTTCGTGGATTGGCTCCGGGGAGGCGTGATAGCCTTGGTCCCGCACGAAATCCGCGACCGCGCAGTTCGAATAGCTGTCGCCCAAAAAGGGATAGGCACCGGTGGCCCAGTAGGGTGCCGCGAACAAGACGACGCCCAAGAGACCAATTGCCAGGGTGCCAAGCTCCAGGGGATCCAGTTCGAGGATGGGGCGGCGATTCCGCCAGAAGAAATAGATGGAGAGCCCGAGGTGCAGGCCGACGGAAGCTGGCGCGCCAATGCTGACGGGCACGCCCAGATAATTCAAGTTCGCCACAGTTAGAGTGACGCCGCCGAGGCCCAACACCAGCGCGTAAGTCCACCACCTGAGGTTACGCGGGCCAGGAAAGAGTAACTGAGCGACCCAGGCACCGCTGGCCAGATACAGGGAAAAGCAGAGGAACAATACGGTTATGGAGGGAAGAGTAGATGGGGCCATTGTTGTCTGAAATTGAACTACCCGGTTAGAGGCACCCCACGGCCTTCATCGCGGAGCCGATATGGATTGAGGGTAGGGCCTCGCTCCTCTCGTCTGAACGGCGTTACCCCGCCCGGCGGAGGGCCAAGAATTACATTTGAGCGCTCCGAGCAAAAGCGATTGTTGCCAAGGTCTTAGGACACCCATTCTACAGTATTACACTATATCATACGAACCGTTCCCCAGCAAACGAAGGGAGTCAGTTTACGAACGGTGACGATTCGTCCTCCGCCCGAAGCGGCGGGCACCCGCGTGGACAGGTTTTGTCCCTGAGCCGTTCGTCGGCCCAAGGCTTCATGGCGTGCTTAAAATCGTCCTGCGGAGGGCCTTCGTCCTGTGGAACAATCCCGCTTTTGGCATTCTTGTGTGGCGAAGCTTCATCGGGCAGCCGGGTGCAGCCAAGCAGGGCACGACCGCCGCCGGGGACCGGAAGACCCAATAGTTCTCCCCGCTCGCCTCGAATCGATCGAAGTGGCACTGAGCGAGGTGGGGGGACCGCTCCCGTCCTGCCGGTCTTTTCGAGACGTTCAGGTGATGACCAAGTTGGGGGAATCCTTTCCCGGCTGTGGGTGTTCGTCGAGATCGTTCGCGCAGGCGGTGTGATCTGTTCCCGAGGAGCCAGGCTTGGGTTGAGCGCGGGGCTCCGCAAGTTCGGCGGGGCGGGGGCACGAAGCCGGATGTAGGAGGCGGGGGCAGTTTGCCCCGATCCTCCGTATCGGATCGTTCGGCCACTGCGGCCCGATTTCCGGGGTCAACACGGCAGGCGGGTCTGGGTGAATCTTGCCGTTGAAAGTTGCCGGAGGATGGGGATTCCGGTGCGGCAATATCTGCTCAGCGTTTTGCCGGGGATGGCGGATCGGAAGGTGAGCGAAGTGGCGGAGTTGACCCCGTCGGCTTGGTTGCGGCGGCAAAAGGCCTAGCCGAGTGTATGGACATTCGCAAGGCTGGGGTTGGCCGAACGATTACGGTACGAGCGCCACACCGCATAAAGGCGTCTTCGGCGCAATTCCATCCGCACTGCTCTGTACTCTTACGCGGCCCCATGGACGGCCACCGGGACCGCGCCCCTGAGCCTATTGGCATCGCGGAAAGAGTATTGTCAGCCGACGACGCGGGGGGAGCGAAGTCCAGAGGCTCTCCCTCAAATACGCTGTATTCCGCCCGACTACACCTCAAGATGAGGTTTCCCAGAACGACAATGTTTTTTGAGACGAATTGTGCGGCTCATTAATGAATCCTCTTAAGCGCTTCATATCGTAGCCTGTGAATCTCTACATCGCTAAAGCTCGCACCTCCGTTTACGGTGCCGAATCCGCCAACGATTAATCCAAAGGCTTGGGTGGTGGGTTGCTCGATCGCGAAAATCTCTTCAACATGCCACCCCCCCTTTTCCTTGGTATACCATTGCAAGTTATGCATGCCCAGGAAGCCCATTCCGTACCCCGCGCCTGTGCCTGTTGCTGGAATATCGCCGAACACATTTCCTTGAATAAAGTAATAACCGGGGGATAGACGGATGGTTGTAACTGCGGCTGTCGAATGGGGCCCCGGTCCACTGATACGCACCCCTTGCTTCTTGATCTCAGCTTTGCCGGGCGTACTGGAAGCATCAAGGATTATCGATTGCCAGGCAGCCAACCCTAGTTCTGGAAGTATGGAACCATTGTTTCCAACCACAGTAGTATTTACTGGACTCGGCTCATCCGAAATCTTGCTTAATCCGATCTTTTTAAGCGTGAACCCCCCCTGGGAGAGTCCATAACCACCAACGAGGACTACTAGCTGAAATGGCCCGGGTTTTTCAATAGAAAAGACCCGTTCACCCAGGGTTGAACCGGCTCCGAAGGCGTTCAATACAGAATCTGGAAGCCCGGCCAGCGCTACAACGTAGCCTTTCCCTGAACCCACTGCTGGGACAGTTCCGGCCAACTCCGCATCCAAGGAATAAAGGCCCCGTTCTAGCATCAGCACGGTCCCCAAACCAGCCGACGTTGGTTG
>CANNLB010000122.1 GCA_947505565.1 Acidobacteriota bacterium
CTCTCTTCTTCCTGGTCTCTCTAGCCGCCCTCGCTAAGGATGCCGACTTCAACGGCCGTTGGAACATCACCGTCCCTAACCAAGTCAATCGCCGCGCTTGGTGGCTAGAAGTCGACGGTGCCGGCACCCCGGCCATCAAGGGCCGCTTCGTCGGCGCCCCCGGCGGCGACATGAACGCCATCCCCGAAATCACCGCCAAGGAAGACACCCTCCGCTTCGTCTTCGAACGTGCCTACACCAAGAAGGGCGCCCCCGCCACCAAAGGCGTCTACGTCGCCAAAATCGTCGGCTCCGACCTCATCGGCGACTTCCAGGTTGAAGGTAACCCCGCCTCCAAACTCAGCTTCGTCGGCAAGCGCGCCCCCGTCATCAAAGACCGCGAAGACGGCAAATGGAAGCCCGGCAAGCCCGTCGAACTCTTCAACGGCAAGGACCTCGCCAACTGGTCCGCCCTCGTCCCCGGCCAATCCCTCGGCTGGAAGGTCGAAGACGGCATCATGAAGAACGCCGCCGGATCCAACAACCTCGTCTCCAGCCAAACCTTCTGGAACTTCGAACTCCACGGCGAATTCCGCATCGGCGTCGGCTCCAACGGCGGCCTCGGCCTCCGCGGCCGCTATGAAGTCCAGATCGTCGACGACTTCGGCAAAGCCCCGGACACCCACGGCACTGGCGCTCTCTACAGCCGCATCAAGCCCCGCGAAAATGCCAGCAAAAAGCCCGGCGAATGGAACACTTACGACATCCGCTTGGTCGGCCGCACCGTAACCGTCATGGTCAACGGCGTCACTGTCATTGACCGCGGCGAAGTCGAAGGCCTCACCGCCATGGCCCACGATCCCAACGAAGCCGGCCCCGGCCCCATCAGCGTCCAAGGCGACCACGGTGCCGTCGAAATCCGCAAGCTCACCCTGACCCCCCTCGTTCGCTAAGCCAGCAGCGAGTGCAGCACGTGCCCATGCACGTCCGTCAGCCGACGGTTCAGCCCGTTGTGGTACCAAGTCAGCTTCTCGTGGTCCAAGCCCATTAAATGAAGCACCGTGGCCCAAAAGTCGTACACCGTCGTCGGGTTCTCAGCCACCCTCCTCCCAAACTCATCGGTCGACCCCCACGACGCCGCCTTCTTCACCCCGGCCCCTAGCATCCACACCGTGTACGCATCCGGGTTGTGGTCCCGCCCCAACGTCCCTTGCTGGTGCGTCGGCATCCGGCCGAACTCGGTAGTCCAAATCACCAGCGTATCCGCCAGCAGACCCCGCGCCCCCAGGTCCTGAATCAAGCCCGCCGTCGGTTGGTCCAGAATCGGCAAGTGGCGGTCGTAGTCCGCCTGCAAAGTCTTGTGCGCATCCCAATTCAGGAGCCCGTCCACCCCGGACGCCCGCGAAGCGCAATAGAGCTGCACATAGCGCACGCCCCGTTCCACTAATCGGCGCGCCAGCAGGCAGTTGCGCGCATAGGCCGCCAGCAGCGGATTCCCACTGTTCACCCCGTAAAGCTCCAACGTAGCCTTGGACTCGCTAACCAGATCCCCCACCTCCGGCGCCGAAAGCTGCATCCGCGCCGCCAGCGCGTAGGACGCAATGCGTGCCTTCAGTTCGCTGTCGCCCGGGTGTAGCCCCGCATGGCGAGTGTTCAAGAAGTGGGAAAACTCCCGCGTCGCCTCGTCCGCCTCGACGGAAACACCGGCCGGCCGAACCAGATTGCGGATCGGGTTAGCAGCGTTGAAAGCCACCCCCTGATGCTCCGCGGGCAGGAAACCGGACGTCCAGTTCGCCGGGCCGGAGGGCGGAATGCCGCGGACGTCCGGGATCGCCACATAAGCCGGTAGATTCTCGCTTTCGGTCCCCAACGCATAGCTCAGCCAAGCCCCGGCCGAAGGAAAGCCCTCGAACACAAAGCCCGTGTTCATCGCCACACAGGCCGGCCCGTGCGTGTTGGAACGCGAACTCATCGAATGAATAAAGGCCATGCTATCCACGTGGCGGGCTAGGTGCGGAAGCTTCGTCGTAATCCGCTTGCCCGATTGGCCAGCCGGCGCGAACGCCCAGGGACTGCGCATCAGATTCCCATTCGCCCCCTGAAAAGTGATGTCTTTGTCCCCGCCCGGCATCGGCTGGCCGCTGCGTCTTTCGAGCTCGGGCTTGTAGTCAAATGTATCGAGATGGGATACCCCGCCCGGGCAGAAAATCTGGATCACCCGCTTCGCTTTCGGGGCGAAGTGCGGCTGCTTGGCGGACGCTCCCGCAAGCAATTCAGCCGCGGCAATGGCACCCAGACCCGTCAGAAAACTGCGGCGATGCAGGGCGTGGCTGTTAGTAGACATAAAGGAACTCATTCGCATTGAATAGCGCACGGGCAAACGCGGCCAGACCATAGGCTCTAACTAACTTCTCCGCCTGAGTAAGTTCAGCCAGCTCCGGAGGCCGGCCGTAAGCCAGCCGAAAAGCCAACGCAATCCGCTCCTGCTCCGGAACCCCCAGCAGACGCTTCTCCAGCGCCTTCGCCATGTCTAACGTAAAGCTGTGATTGAGCAGCGAGAGCGCCTGCAGCGGAGACGTCGTCGAAACTCGCCGCGGCTCCGGAAGGGACGAATCCGGACAGTCAAACACCGTCAGTAACTCGGTCGAAATCGAACGCGCCGACTCCGCGTACACCGAGCGCCGATACGTCTCCGGACCAAAACGGTCCATTGGAAAGTAAGTCGCGACGTTATCCACCGTGTACTGATACAAGCGAAAACTGGCGCCCCCCATCTCCGCGTCCAGCACCCCAGCGACATGAAGCATCGAGTCACGCACCGCCTCCGCCTCCAAACGCTGCGGCGGATACCGCCATAGCAAACGGGAGTCCGCATCAACGCGCGCAGCGGCGGGGTTAAGCGTACTCGCTTGCCGATAAGCCGCCGAAAGCAGGATCTCCTTCTGCAGCGGCTTCAACCGCCACCCATGCGCCAGCAGACGCTGGGCCAGATAGTCGAGAAGCTGGGGGTGGGAAGGGCGCTCGCCGTTGTAGCCAAAATCGGACGGCGTCGCCACCAAGCCCCGGCCAAAATGGTGCTGCCACAGCCGATTCGCGATCACGCGAGGGGTCAGCGGATTCCGGTCATCCGCCAGCCAACGCGCGAACTGCACCCGAGCCTCATGCTCCGGGGCACCCACCGGAACTGTGAACGAAGCGTGGCTCAATGTCGAAAGGCTAGCCGGAGCCACCGGGTCGCCACGCTGCATCACCCCGCCACCCTGCAACAGAAAAACCGGCTCGGCAGGCTGCTTGAAGACTCCGGCATACCCCAGCGGCAGCGCCGGAATTCGCTTCATCTCGGCCTCGGCGGCTCGCAGCGTCTTCTCGGTCGCCTCGAACTCGGCGCGGTCAGCCCACAAGAGCGCTTCCAACGTAATCAGGCGGTCCAGCTCAGGTTGACGGTGCGGAAGCCGGTTGTCGTGCGTCGCCAACCGCGTCCACTTCCGCCCATCCAGCGAAAACTCGATCAGGTAGTTGGAAACCGTGTTCTGTTGAAAGCGCCCCTGAAAAGCACGACCCCGGTCCGTCGACCACGCCAACTTCTGCACCAACACCGGAGCCGATAGCTCAAGCGTAATCGCCGCTGGACCATCCCCTTCCGCGAACCACCGCTTGTCGAACGCCCCGTCGTTCAGCGCGCTGCGATGGTACGCATCCGGGTTGCCCGCGGCAATGCGCGTCGACGTCACGCTCAGCCGGGTCCCGACCGCGAGGTTGCTCCCCCCCGCGCCGAAAAGCTCCACTTCATCCAGACCGCCGGGGAAACCTTGAGCCGCGCTCAGGCGAACAAAGCGAGCCTCCGTCGGTGCCCAAGTCTCCTCCGTGCCGAACGGCGAAACGGGCGGCCGATGGCGCGCCCGCAGCGCCGCCTCGGCGGACGAACGATTCGCCTTCGTGCCGTCCGTCAACTTCGCCAGCCGTTGCTTGGCCGCCTTGATCTCCCGCTCCCAGGGCGCGCTCAGGCGAGCGTGATCGGCCCGGGCTTCCGGGCTCGCCATCGCGCGGTCGGCGTGAGTCACCCCGTTGAAGATCGCCGCCACCCGATAGTAGTCAGCCTGCTGAATCGGGTCGAACTTGTGATCGTGGCAACGGGCGCAACTCACCGTCAAACCAAGAAAGGACGACGCGGTCGCGTTGACAATATCATCAAGATCGTCCGCCCGCTGCTGCCGCATCGCTGCCAGGTTCGAGTTGCCAACCGTGTCGTGGGGGCCGGCCACCAGGAATCCCGTCGCCACTTCAACCTTCGGGTCCCCGGGCGAAAGAATGTCTCCCGCCACCTGCTCCATCATGAACCGGCTAAACGGTAAATCTTGATTGAAAGACCGGATCACGTAGTCCCGGAAGCGCCAGGCGTGGGGACGGACATGATTCTGCTCATAGCCGTGCGACTCGCCGTAACGGATTACATCCAGCCAGTGCCGGCCCCAGCGCTCCCCATATGCGGGCGAGGCCAGCAACCGATCGATCAGCTTCTCATAAGCGTTCGGTGCGCCGTCTTTAACGAACGTCTCAACCTCCGCCGGACTCGGTGGCAAGCCCGTCATATCAAACGTAGCCCGGCGGATCAGTGTCCGTCGATCCGCTGCCGCCGAGAAAGCCAAGCCCTTGGCGCGGAGCGCCGTTTCCAGATGCGAATCGATGGTACCACCCGGGTTCGCCAACGGTTGGAACGACCAGAAAGATGCGGTCGCACGGGGCCGAACCGCCAGCGTCGTCTCCCATGGCGCGCCCGCCGCAATCCATTGCTTAACGACGGCGCGCTCATCCTCCGGAAGCCCTCCGCCCGGCGGCATCTCGCCCCGCTCCACCCGGGCCAGCAGCTTCGAGGAAAGCACGCCGACAGCATTCGCCCGCGACGTCAGCGACAAGCCCCCGAGCCGCGTCGAGTCGTTGTGGCAAGACAAACAGCGGCGGGCAAGGATCTGCGGAGCGTCGGCAAACGCAACAGCAGCGAGTCCAAAGAAAAGAATGCAGCGCATGGCTAGAACGATTGTATGAGAATTATGCGCCGGTGTCGTCGTCACTACCGGCGCCTCCCGTTCACTTCTCCATGCGAAACTTACGGCTAGAACTCCGCCCGAATCGAAACCTGAACGTTCGCTTGGGCCGTCCCGAAGTTCGAGAAGTCCCCCACCGTTCCCGTAAACCGACCAAACGCCGACGTGTTGTTCTGGTTGTACTGAGTGTTCGGCGCCGCTACGTTCGGATTCTTGAACGGCAGGTTATGCCCGTCCACTCGGAAGCTCAACTTCAGCTTCTCCCCCACCGGATGCCAACTCTTGGTGATGAAGAATTGCATCCAGTAAAGCCCCGGCGCCTGCACCACCCGCGAGCCCAAAGTTCCAATCGTATAAGGAGCCGGATATGCAAACACGCTGCTGTTGAAGAAGGGCGTCTGCGCCGCTGTCGGGAAGCGTTGACCCATGTCCCAGTTCGGCACCTTCGCCTGCTCAATCGGGGCCGTCGTATTCACCCGCGACTGCGTCAGGTAACGATTCGGGCTCCCGGCATGAGTCACTGATATCGGCTGCCCCGACATCGTATTCTCACTCAAGTTCACCTTCCAACCGCCCAGCATAGAGTTCAACACCCCGCCCTGATTCATCCATTTTTTCCCCTTGCCCACCGGCAACTCATAAACCACGAAAGCGCCAAACGCCTTCTGCTGGTCGTAAGCCGTCCGCGCTTTTCCCTGCCGATTGTAATAAGACAACGAATCGTCGTTACTCAGCGACTTCGAGAAATTGAAACTCGTCGTAAACAGCAGCCCGTTGCCAAACCGCTTCTCCAACGCAATATTGCCGCTGTGCCACGTGTTGTGATTGAAGTTCGACAGGTAGTTCACCGTGCCAAACTGCGGATAGATCATATAGTTCTGTTGAGAAACAAACACTTGATCCTGCAGCGCCCGATCGTTCCCCAGCGCGATCGACAGCGGAATCGCGTTGATGTTCCAAGCCCGCTGCAACGCCACCGCCGCCGACGCCTGATACTGCGCGTTAATCAGCCAAGTCGTCCCCGGCTGATACTGAAACCCGCCGGACCAGTTCATCACGTAAGCATTCCGCAAGTTCGGATCGCGCCACGTCGCATTGCGTTGACCGAAGTTGGCGCCCGTGTAAGGCACCGTCCCATCGGCGTTCACAACGAATTTCTGCGGCCCCGGGCCCGTCGCCAGTTGAAACTGGTGGCGGGGGTCCCCCACCGGCTGCAGGATGTTGAATACGCCGGCATACTCGTCGAAGCCGCCCCCGGTAATCCCGCCAATGCTCGTGCTGTCTACGGTCATGATGCCGAACGAAGCGCGAAATACCCACTTCGGCTTAAAATTATACGCCAGGCCTAACCGCGGCTGGAAGTTATTCAAGTCGCGATTGCCGATCCGACCCTTCGGATGGGTAATCGCTCCCAACTTCCCGCTCACCGGGTCAATCGCCAGCGGGTCGAACTGCGACTGCTGATCCCACTTCGTCTTATACGGCGAGAAGTAAGTCCAGCGCACGCCCACGTTCAGCGTCAGGTTCGGCCGTACCTTCCAATCATCCTGGAAGTACAACTCCTGGTCCCATTGCCGCGGCATGAAAATCGCCAACTGCTTGGTAAACGTCGCGCTCGTCGCCGTCCCCATCAGGAACCCCGCAAAGTCGTTCCCCGTGTTCTGCGCAAACGGCAGCGTCGTCGCGCCGTTAAAGTTGTACTGCCCGGAAGGCAGCGACGTCGCCTTGTCGCTGAACGCCGACCGGATCATCTCCCAACCAAATTTCAAATTATGCCGGCCAGCAATGAACGTTGTGTTGTTCTGAATAATCTTGTCTTCCCCCACTTGGCGAAGATATCCCATCGGCGCAATGCTGAACCCGATATTGAAGTAAGGAAATGTCTCCGGCGCCACGCCCGGAATCGAAACCGAGTCCGATCCTACCGCCGGACGCTCCGGATTCGACGACGCCCGGCGGTTGTAACCAACCCGGAACTCATTGAACAACCGGCGAGACAGAATCGAAGAAAAGCTCAACACACCATTGATGTTATCCGTCGGGTTGATTTCGCGCGACGCGTTGTACTGCGCATTGGCGAAGTTATCCCCGTTCTGCCCCCTGTTATGCCCGTGCGAGTAACGGAAGAACACCTTGTGGTTCGACGAGAACTGGTGGTCGATCTTCTCGT
>CANNLB010000123.1 GCA_947505565.1 Acidobacteriota bacterium
CGTAAAGGGCGATCCGAGCGGGCTCCCCGCTCGGTCGGCAAACCGAAAGCTCATCGACGCCGCCCCGCGGGAGTTGTCGAAACCAGTAATCGCGACGACGATGGTGCTGCCCTCCCGGGTGGCCTTGGCTTCGTCGACCACCACCGGCTGCGGCTCAATGCGGAACTCGCGGGCGGTCTCCAGCCCCGGTCCCCGAACCAAAAGTCGGATCGTATCCGAGGTCGTCCCGGTCTGCATCATGATGTCGTCAGCCTCTCCGAAGCGAGCCACCCGTGACCCGGCGGGCAAATCAAAGATCGCTGTCCGTCCGGTACTGAGCCGCACGGCGGGGTCGTTCCCGCTGAACGCAAGCTCCAACGTTCCGCCACCAGCCACCCGGGCAGGCTCGGCAAACTCAATCCGGAGCCGGACCTGCTGCCCACTCCGCAACGTCTCGGCGTCGGTCACAATCCGCGCCGCCGGCAATCGTGGGACAGCCGCTGTCACCCGCAAAGTAAACTCTCGACCGTCGATCGAAAGGGGCAGTTCCAGGAACCCAACGGAACCCGGCGTCACCTGCAGGCTAAGCGGAATGGACCTTCCAGCGGCCAAATTCAAGGGCAGAGCCGGGCCATTCACGATCTTCGCTCCGGTCTCGATCCGAGAGACGGTCAATGTTCGAGTGGACCGGTTCTCGAGCAGTAGCGTCTGCTCGACGGCTACTCCCGCCTCTACCACGCCGAAGTCGATCACCGACCCTCGGCTTAACGCGGTTCCGGCTTGGGTTACGACCACCGTGGCAATCGCGGTGGCTCGCAGCAGAATCGTCACCCCGGTGACCGTCAGGCTGGCGCTGTAGCTGCCGTCGGCGGTCGGCAAGAAGCGAACGGTGAAGTCGCCGCTTGGCAGGATATCGCGGGCCGAAAAGCCCGCTCCGCCGATCTGAATGTTCGCTTGGGCCGGGCCTCGGAACCGCGTATCGAGCGGATCGCCGGGATTGGTGACCCCGAGCGAGACGCTGGCCCCGACGGGTTGAAAGCCGGCTGGGGTTTCCACGAGGATTTGACCGACCAGAGCGGAAGCAGCGCAGAGTAGGAGGCTAGCGAGCTTCATCGTCGGCCTCCGGGATTTCGAAACGGGCTTCTCGCCCGGGGGTCGTCCGCAGGGCATAGCTCCGGCCTCTGAGACGGACGTGCCACCAGTCCTGGCCAATCGGCTCAATTCGGTCGGCCTCAACATCGGGTACAGCGAACTCGGCCGAGTCGACGGGTTCGTTTTTCAACGCCCGCCCGTCCCATCGATAGGCAATATTAAGATTCGTCAACCACGCGCTGTTGGCGCTGAAGCGGGCTTCGCCGTCTGGCAGACGGGCGACCGTAGCGCCGGAGGCGTCGAGCCGTTCGATCCCGTTAGCGGAACGAAGCCAACCGCCGTCGCCGTACCAGGCGAAAGCGACGACGTCTTCCCGGACGGGAGCGCCCGGAATGAAGTTGCCGGCGACCCCGTGGAGGGGGCGGACCCGGCTCTGGGCGTCCCGCCAGAAGCCGATTCGGGGAGTTTCGATCTGAGCAAAGAGAGCAAACGTTAATAAAGACAGGAGGTGTTTCATGGTTTCCCTATCGCGATGCTGGGAGGGCCAATGGTGACCGACGGTAGGGCAACCGCCGTCGGCGGGGCAGAAGGAGGAACACCGGGAGAGGTCCGGGCTCCGCGGTTGGAAGCGGCGGCGACGCCGCCGGCCGCGGCGCCGCCGATCAGAATGGCCAAAACCGTCCACTTGCTTCGTGACGGCCCGATCTTAATCTGGGGCAGGACGGCCGTGGTCGTCGGCTGACTGGTTCGTTTGACCGCCGCGGTCGGTTCGGTGAGATATTGCGCCGAGACGGTCCCCGAGCGGGCCTCGCCTTTGTTGGCCGTGATCCGGATTTGGATGGGTCCGGGCGTCCGGTTCCACAGGATTCCACGGATGGCGACCTTGCCATCAGCGACTGCCGAAGCGACTTCGGTTCGCAACCCAGTTTGAAACGTTCCGCTCGGCCCTTCGTCGGGGAGGCGGAAACTGACGGACGCGCCGGGAACCGGGCGACCGCTTTCGTCAGTGATGCGCAGCACCAGCGCCTGGGAGGCGCGGGTACCGACCGTATGAACGGCTCCTTCTCCTTCGATTATCCGGATCTGCAACAGAGCCGGTTCTTGACCAAACGAGGTCGAATGGGCTGCGCAGCAGGCCGCCAACACGCCTGCCACAGCGCGACGCCATGGGAACTGCATTTTTTAGAAGAGCAATATTTACGAGGCTTCGCTCGGAACGAGTTCGGCAGGGGCCAGCGGAGCCTGTTCGGTAGAAACTACCCGGAGCAGAACGGCCGTGACATTGTCCGGGCCGCCGGCGGCTTTTGCCATCTCGATCAAAGTCTTACCTTTGTCTTCTAGTGCGTTTTGGGTCTGGAATATTCTCTCGATTTGTTCGTCGGGCACGACGCCGTGCAATCCGTCGCTGCAGAGGAGAATCTGCATGCCGGGCGAGAGTTCGACGCGGTAGGTGTGAACGCGGAGTTGATCGCTGACGCCGATCGCCATCGTGAGGACGTGGCGCATGGGATGAACCTTCAACTGCGCCTCTTCAATGCCGAGCTTACGGCCGACTTCCTGCACCCAGGTTTGGTCTTCCGTTAGTCGGGTTAATTTATTTCCATGAAAGACGTAAGCACGGCTATCGCCGACGCTGGCGATGTAAACTTCGTGGCCGGCGTCGAGAACGGCGACGAGGGTGGTCCCCATGCCGTCGAGGGATCTATCGCGGCGAGCTTCTTCGAGGACGCGCCGGTTTGCTTCCGCGAAGGCGGTGGGGAGAAGTTCCGCATCGGAGCGACCCATTCGCCAAACGTATTCGCCAACCGTTTCGGCGGCGAGTTGCGACGCACATTCACCGGCTTGGGCTCCGCCCATACCGTCAGCGACGAGAAACAGTCCTAGCGACGGGGCCAAAAGGTAGTAGTCCTCGTTGTTACTCCGGACACAACCGGGGTCAGATAGGCCAAAAGCTTCGAGCATGAAGTTATATGATTATATGCCAGATCGGTTAAGCGGAAACTACCGAAAAACTCGCACACGGCTCCTTCAGTGTGAGAAGCGGAATTGGCGGCAAGAAGCCATCAATAAATTTGTGACGTTTGTTTACATCAGGAAACGGAGGCCGAATTGGAAGACCCTACCGTCATTTAGCGTGTTCGTGATTTTGCCAAAGGCGGGACTCGTCAGGTTTCGCTGGGGCTCATCGAACTGGGGGGTGTTGGTAACGTTGTAGGATTCGATACGAAATTGCAGCGATCCGTCCCGCGGCAGCTTCCAATTGCGCTGGAGAGCGGCGTTCCAATTGAAGATCCCCCCCTTGCGGAAGGTGTTTCTGCCGAGGTTGCCGCGGTCGTCGCCGACGGGGATGTAGGCGAAGCGATCGCGGCTCAGGATCTGGGAAGCGGTGTCGGGGTTGCCGACGGTTCTGCCGAGGATGGAGGGATCGAGGATATTGGGGCGCTCGCCGCCGGAGCCATCGACGTTGCCGATGCCGGGCGCATCGGAGCCGATGTAGAGAGTGAGCGGAGTTCCGGTTTTCATGGTGCCGACGCCGCTGAGTTGCCAGGCGCCCAGCCAGCGGAGGCGGGGTAGGTCGTAGACGGTTTGCAGAGAGAAGGCATGCGTCGAATCGAAGTTGCTAAGGCCCTTGCGGTCAGGCAGCATGTTGAACATGGACTGGGGTCGGGCGTTGAGCATGTCCTTATTGGCGGCGGTGGCGGTGTAGTCCGAACCGTTGTCGAGGCCCTTGCCGAAGGTATAGACGGCAGAGACGAGGAGACCGCGGCGGGAGGGGAGATCGATGGCAACCTGGGCTCCGTCGTACCAGGCGGTGCCGGCGTTGACGACGCGGCGGAGTTCGCTGATGGAGGGGTCTGGGCGGCGGAGGTCGATGTTGCCGGTGGTGGGTGAAAGGCCGGGGACAAAGATGGCGCGATTCTCGACGAAGGCGTAGGGAAGTTTAAAGGATCGGCTCCCGGTGTAGCCGAAACGGAGCATTGTGGTGTTGGCCCAGCGCCGTTCCAGACGGAGGCTGTACTGGTGGGCGTAAGCGGAGACGAGGCCGTGGTCGAGCGTATGAATGGAAGGTTTGATTTGAGTGGAGGTGGAGAGGGGATTGAGGAGATCTGGATTTTGGAGGAAGATGTAGGCGGCATTGGGCGGATTGTTGCGCACCTGCTGGTAGGCGACGGGCGGGACGGGGGAGAAGGAGACGGCGTACATAGCGCGGGCGGTCCAGGCGCTCGACGCCCGCCAGGCGAGAGAGAAACGGGGGGCGAAGTTATTGCAGTCGCAGGGGTAGGGGATGGGCTCGCGGTTGTTGACTTCCGAGGGCGAGCCGTCGGGACTGAAGCGGACGCCGACGTAGAGTTGGAGCCGAGAGTGGAGCTGGGAGCGGAGCGAGAGATAGGCTTGGCCGGACCATTGGCGGAAGCCGCGAGAGACGCTGCCGAGGGTGACTTCGTAGTTGGTGGGATCGCCGAGGCGGAAGTTCTCGATGGCGGTGCGGCCGAAGTTGTTGGAGAACTGGTAGTAGCCGCGGAGGTTATTGGCTTCGATGCCGTTAAGTTGGAAGCGCCTTGCGTCGCCGCCGAAGGTGAGGGTGTGGCGGCCCATCGTTTTCTGGGCTCCGAAGCCGTAACGGAAGCTGTTTTGGGCGCGGTCGACGGGGAACAGGCTGTCGGGGCCGAGTTCTTCGATTTGATAGCCGAAGCGGACACGGGGGCCGACGGCGTTGGGTGGGCTGACGAGTAGCGCTACGTTTCTTTGAAACGTGATGCCGGTTTGAAGATTGAAGGTCGGCGAGAGGGCCTTGCGCCAGGTGAGGCGGCCGGTATGGTTTTCGAGGGTCGTGTTGGGGTTTTGGCCGGCGACGAGTTGGAAGGCGTCGATGTGCTGATGGGAGCGGCTGTAGAAGGCGGAGACGACTTTGTCGAGGCGGACGTCGAAGTCGGTGGCATCGATGCTTTGGGGGGAGTTGGTATTGAGGGCGCGGGGATCGAAATCGAGGCGGTTAGGGGCGGCGGTGGGATAGGCGGCGAAGATGCGATTGATCCAGGCGCGCTTGGCGGGGTCGGCGGTGAGGGGGGTCCGCTCCGAGAAGAGAGGGACGAGGATGTTGCCGTTGACCATGCCGCGGACGAGGCGTTCGCCGACGTTCACGGTGAGGGCGCCGAGGGGGCCGAGGGAACCGGTGACGCGGGCCCCGAGGGAGTTCTGGCGGCTGGGCTGGACGCTGCCGACCTGGAAGAAAGTACGGGCGTTGAAGATGCTGTTTTGGTGACGGTGGTAGAGTTCGCCGTGCCAGGTGGAGATTTTGGCGGGGGCGGCGAGCAAGACGGAGGGGCTGGCGGGGTTGCCCTGTTCGCTCGCGAAATAGTCGGCTTCGACGGGGGCTTCGGTGATGATTTGCACGCGGTTGCCGAGGCGGATGTTGGCTTCTTTGGCGGCGTTGGTATCGATGAGATAAACGGCGACGTTTTCGTTGCGCATTGCCTCGGTGCGCAAGCGGGGAGCGGGTTTCGGCGGAGCAGGTTTAGGAGGGTCGGCGGCGAGGAGCGCGAGGGGGAAGAGGAGATAAAGTCGCGTCAATTATTGTTTCTCAATCATAGATTTTAGTTGGAGGAAAGCGGACTCTTCGTAATCTTCTTTAATGCGCTCGAGGCCTTCGGTGCGGGCGTCGCCGGGACGGGGCCCTTCTTTTTTCAGGCAGCGGCCGAGCATGGTGATGGCTTCCTGATCGCTGGGAACGCGGTCGAGGACAGAGCGGAAGCGTTCGGCGGCCACATCGAAGCTGCGATTTTTCCAAAGGGCGTAGCCGACGTTGAAGTGATAGTCGGGATCGGAGTCGTCGCCGTCGAGGGCTTTGAGAAAGTTAGTCAGCGCTTCGGGTGAGTTGCGACGCATGAGCGCGGTACCGAGGTTGTTGAAGACCTCGTTGAGGGGTACGGTGGTGGCGACGAGTCTGAAGGCTTGTTCGGCGGCGGCGTAGTCGGCGAGACGGTATTTGCAGATGCCGAGATAGAAGTGGGCTTCGCGGTAATGGGAGTCGGTGGGACGGACGCGGATGAACCAGGAGGAGGCTTCGAGGAAGGCGGATTTTTCCCAGTGATAGAGGCCGAGTTGGAAGCAAGGTTGCGAGAAATTGGGGTCGATACGGGCGGCTTGGGTAAAGAAGCGATGCTTGGAGGCGGGGTCGGCGATGAGGAGGCCGCGGATGTAGTATTCGAGGGCGTCGATCCGGACGCGAGCGCGTTTGGCCAGGAACGAGGCTTCGTCGAGGCGGGCGTCGGGGAGGATCTCGCGAAGGGTACGAAAGCAGAGGCGGCTTTGGAGCAGGGCGAGGTCGTCGAGGGGGCCTTCTTCGACGAGTTCGTCGCTTTGGCGGAGACGGCGGAGATCGAGGACGCGGGCCTTGATCAGAATGGACGGCTTGAGAAGCGATGCCCCTTCTTGCGGTTGGCGAATGAGTTCAAAGGTCCCGTAGACGACGTGTTTGGCGTCGAGTTCGTCGCCGATTTTGACGACCGAGGCGCGGGTGAGGAGAGCGTAGGGACGGATGCCGAGGCGCTTATAGGCGAGGGCCCGATCGTTACGATCGAGAACAAGGAGGCCTTGGCTCGAAATCGCCCCATGAACCATTTCGGCGATGCTTTCGCCGATCCAATCGAGGTTCTTATCCTGAGATAGATTCGAAAAAGGAAGGACGACGGAGGAAGCGGCAGAGACAGGGAAGAGGGACACGAGCAGGACGATTACGAGAACCACACTGCGCTGCATCCCTCTGATTGTATCTCGATGATGGCTACTTGACGACGATTTTGGTTTTGGTGCCGCCGATGCGGATTTCGGTGACGGTGAGCTTGCCGTCGGCGTTCGTGTAGCGCATGGAGGTGGACGCGAACTTGGCTTCGACTTGTTCGGACTTGACGGAGGTTTCTACGCTCGTCTTGCCGCGCTTGATAGTCATTTTGTCGCCATTGAGCTGGACTTTGTATTCGCCCGGCTTGAGTTCCTGGCCCGCGATGATGGAGGGCTGGAAGAGGATGACATTAAAGCTGGAAGCGCCGGCGAGGGCGAAGGACGTCGCCAAGGCGAACATGGAAATAAACTATTTCATGGGATTACTTGGTT
>CANNLB010000124.1 GCA_947505565.1 Acidobacteriota bacterium
ACGCAAACTACTATGTGGCCTTTGGGCGGCGGGACCAGGACGAGGAAGGGTTTGATGCGACCGGCGACGAGATCGTCCATGGGCTGAAATGGGAGATGCGGCGGTTACCGGAGGGGAACCAACGCGTGCGGCGAGCCCTCGAGATCGGCTGTGGGCCGGGACGGTTGTTGAAGCCGATGAGCACTCTGTTCGGCGAGATTCATGGCGTGGATATCTCGGATCAAATGGTGGAACGTGCGCGGACTCGGTTGCGGGACATCCCCCACGCGCATGTACACGTCGCGCTGCGGTCAAATCTAGAGATGTTCGCCGATGAGTCGTTCGATTTTGTTTACTCGTACGCGGTGTTCCAGCATATTCCGAGCCGGGAGGTGGTGTTGGGTTACCTGGCCGAGGCGCGGCGCGTGTTGCGGGTTGGCGGCTTAATGCGGTGCCAGATTAATGGTTTGCCGGAGACCGCCGCGCGCTACGACACGTGGAGTGGGGTACGGATTAGTCAAGCCGAACTGGAAGGGTTTTGCCGGACCCACGATTTCCAGATGCTAGCGCTCGAAGGGGTTTCGACCCAGTACATGTGGGTGACGCTGCGGAAACGGGAGCCCGGGTGGTACGAGCGGGCCGTAAAGCCGGAGGAGTTCATCACGATTCGGCGGATTACGAATGCCGAAACCTCCGAACCATTGGCCCCGGCCCGGGGGAGATACGCCGCGTTAGCGCTGTGGGTGAACAACCTGCCGACCGAATGTGATCTTTTGAACTTCGAGGTGAACGTGGGAGGAGCCCGCGGTCGGCTCACCTACATCGGGCCGAGGGAACGGGATGGGTTAACGCAAGTTAACCTTAGACTGCCTTGGGACGTGGGGACTGGATTGCAGTTGGTGCAGTTGGGATGGTGTGGGGAGCCGATTGGGCTACCGAAGAAGGTAAGGATTGTGCCACCGCCGGCGATGGTTCCGCGCCTGATTGCGCTGAGCGACGGAGTGAACTTGGTGGCGGGGAATCGAGTGGAGACGCGGAGCGTAAAGCTGACTTTGGAAGAGGTGACTCAGCCGGAGCTATTTACCGCCACGATTAGTGGCGCACCGGTGGAGGATTTGGAGTATTTTTGTACGGACCCCCTGCCGCCTCGGTTTGAAGTGAATTTCCGGATCCCCCACGAAGTGGGGAGGGGAAGTCATTTACTCGATATGCGGCTGGGTCGACGACGGCTCGGCACCGTCAGTCTGGACGTTGTGAGCTAGCGCGGTCTATTCGAAGTAGCCTGTGGCGAGTTCGGGCTTCGCGTCGATCGCTTGGCGCCAGTAGCTTTTGGCCTCTTCGGTCCGGCCCTGTGCCTTGAGCGCGTGGCCGAGATTCAGCAGCGCTTCAGCGAACGCCGGCTTTTCGGCTAACGCTTCGTAATAAAGTCGGATAGCGTCGTCAAGCTGGCCAGATTTTTGGAGGAGCAAACCAGTGTTGTAAAACAGCTCCGGAGAGCGTTCGCCGAGGTCTATCAGACGCGCCTGATAGTCCAAGGCCTGCCCGAAATCCTCCTGTTCAACGGCGATGGCGGCCAAGCCGCGGAGGGCGTCGACCGAGTCGGCTTCGATGGTCAGAAGCCGATTGAAGGTGTGGGTGGCGGCATCAAGGCTGCCGGATTTCCACTGGGCCAAGCCGAGATTCACGAGCGCTTCGCGCCAATCGACTTTCTTGCTGAGGGCTGCTTCAAATGCTTCGATACTGCCGCTATAGTCGGTCCGTTCCAACCGAAGATAGCCGAGTCTGAACCATGCCTCACTCCAATCCTGGTTTTTGGCGAGCAGCTTCTGGTAAATCTTTTCGGCTTCTTCTTTCTGGCCGTTCAGTTCTTGCACGGTCGCCAAGTTGAAGAGCACCTCCGGGATATCGGGTGTGATGCGAAGTGCTTTTTCATAAGCTTCCCGGGCACCGGGAAGATCGTTGAGTTCCTGCTTGACGATGCCGAGGTTGATGAAACCCTGCTTTGCGTCGGGGCGAATCCGGACGGCTTCGGTATAGCCGCGGAGGGCATGTTCATACCTTTTCAGTTTCTGGCAAGCGACGCCAAAGTTGAACCAGCGCTCAAAATGGTCGGGGGTGAGTTCGACCAGCTTCTGGCAGAGTTTGGCGGCGGCTTCGAAATCGCCGCGGTTGAAGGCGACGGTGGCCAATCCCTCCATGGCAACCTGAGAATACGGCAGGAAGGAGAGCAGCTGTTCGGCGTAGCGATGGACGGCGTCGTCATCTTTCCGCGTCAGGGCGATGGCGAGGAGATTGGTGAGGGCTTCTTCCGATTTCGGGTTGCGGCTGAGGGCCTGCTGATAAAGGGCGGCCGCATTATCAAACTGCCACAGGAGTTGGAGGGCCACGGCCTTGCCGAACTGAGCGGTCTCGTCATTCGGTTTCGCTTTCAGGTATTCGTCAAAAGCCGCAAGAGCCGCCTCCGGCTTTTCCAAGTGCAACCGACAAATCCCGAGGCCGAGTTTGGCTTCGACCCGTTGCGGGTTCAGCTCCTGAGCCTCGACGAAGCGATCCGCCGCGTCTTCCCACTTGCCTTGCTTCTCCAGGCAGACAGCCAAGTTATAGACCGCTGCCGAATGGCCGGGCGAGAGCTCGAGGAGGCGGTTATAGCTTTGGGCCGCCTCCTCGAACTGTGCGAGTTCGCAGAGTAAATGGGCGCGGGCGGCCAGAAGTTCGGGATGATCCGGTGAAAGACCGAGGGCCACGCCCAACTCACCAAGGGCTTCGCGTGTCCGCCCCTCCATATGGAGGACAACGGTGCGAGCCAGCGATGCGGCAGGCCCGGAGCTAGTGATCGATAGAGGGATGGCTGGCTTGGAGCTGTGTGACGAAATGCGTTGGGTGCTCATGGGCGACTGGTTCCTGCGTTAGTAATCGGGTGAGGGACGAGAAAAGAACATAGCTTGCCGAAAAAATCGTGTTGATGAGTTAACTCAATTCGATAAATACGTGGCTGATCGGCGTCGCCGCTGAAGAGTCCGATGCCCCCCGAGGGGTGGGTCGAGTCGGTAAACACGTCGATGGTTTGGTCCTGGAGAGTCGTTGCGAACGTGTTCCCCGTCACCTCCATGCGGATTTTTATCGTCGTGGCGGTGCCGAGATTCGATTGGATGGGCACGGTCTGACGTCGGGTCACGCGCCCATCGTTCACCGTCCAGCGTTCAAAACTGAGTCTTTGGTTCGGGCCGCTTCCCGAAACGTTGAGTCGCGCCGCGACATAGTTACGAAGATTCGATGCCCGCACCATCCAGGAAATGGATCGCCGCTCCACCGCGGCAGTGATGTCAAAGACGTAATCGACCATCGGAATCGAGGGCTGATAGATCGCCATGCGGCCGGGACGGACAACGCCGCTGTTATCATAGGCCCAGGAACGCGCCCAGTTTCCTTCGCCGTCCCACATGCCCAGTCCAGCGCTGAAATCTTCTTCCAGATGAATGCTGGCTCGATTGGCGATGCGCTCTTCGAGCGCCCCAAAGTTTACATTCAGGTTCGTCTGGGCCGTTTTTTCAAGAAAGTTCGGCGAGGGCACTGCTTTAGCCGTTGTCGTGACGGTACTCATGGGGGAAGGGACCGAGACCGTAAGTGGTTGTGTGGGCCAGAGCCAGAACCCTATAATCAGGGGGAGGGGGAGCGAAAGCCATTTCAGATCGGCCGGAGCGAGCTGCCAAAATCGTTTCGCGCGGTCGATCGTCTCCTTTTGAATGGCGTTCCGGGCGTCATTCATCACTATCGTTCGCGTCAAATTCTTTTCTTTGAGTGAAATCCGGGGCAGGTTGGTGGTCGGCATGACCGGACGTGCTCGCCACCGGCACGGATCCAAGAGTTCGGCAGCAGCAAAGTGTTTGCGAGGACCAGGGGCCAAGTGCGCCAGCGAAAATAGCTTGAAGTTCAGGGCGGTCGTCTTCAGCCGGTCCGTAGTCGACGAATGGGGGACGATCACAATCGGCACCCAGGGCCGGGGGGCGACTGAGTCATGGGAAGCGTGGACGGCAGCCAGCGCCGGGGAGGGTCGCAGTGGAAGCAAATTCGGAGGAGGCGTGCCGGGCGCGGCGCGTTTGACTTGGCGATCGAGCAGGATGATCCTGATCTTCGGGGTCTTGGGCAGCGAATCTACCGACGGTAGTGCGATGTTTCGGGGAACCGGTGGTCGGACGGCGACGATGTCCCATGGGTCGGCCATTCGTCCGGGAGCGACCTTGGTTACGGGGCGCCGCAGGATCGCCGGAGGAGCGGCAAACGCGGCATCGTAAACGTGTGCGGCAGGCGATAGGGCGGCTCGAAGATGTGCCGAGGGGAGTAGCGTGCCGACAAAAGCCCAAGCTTGCGGAATCGATGGAGGAGCGGGAAATTGAATGGGGCCGCTGCCGGGGGTGGCTTCGGCCACCGGGTGTAGTTGAACCGCCCGGTTTTGGACGGGCGGAAGTGGTATGGCTCGCATCCCGGCACTCGCTGGGATTACGGGCGACCGGAACCTAGCGCGAGGTTTTGCCAGCTCGGCAAGGAGAGCGTTGGAATGGAGCTCTCCGGCAATTTGCCGCTGCCTAACGCAGCGACCACCAATCGGCATCGCAACCCGCGGACAAAGGCCGACGTTTTCAGCCATTAACTCCACTTGGCGTTCCAGGCGCGCGCTATAGCGCCCTTCCTCGGCAATCACCAACCCCCGAACGTCTCCAACCGAATGGGCTATCGTCCAGAGACATTGCGGGGCTTGGCCCACCGGTTCGGCTGCAATGGCGACTCCGAGCCGAGACGATCGCCGGGACGGCAGGGACTGTATCGAAACCGCCGGCGCTGGCCGCAGGCTCCGCGTGACCGCGGAAGGCCAAACGGACGGGCGCAGGGGGACGAGCGACGTGGCCGCCGCCACAGTCGAATTTGCGTAGGGCCGGGGCAGGCTCCACGATGGGAGAATTCTCAGCGGAATCGATTGGGTCGCAGATTCCGCCGGATCCTGCTCCGCCAGTGACTCGGGAAGGATCCAGAAAAGCGTGCGTAGCGGCGAAGCAGGTAGTGCGGGTCCGGCGTGGGCCGGGCTGGTCAACGGCTGACTCGTCCGTTCGCCGACAAACGGTACCGGCCAGAACGAGATGACTGAGGTTGCCCATCGGGGAGCCAGCACCGAACGGTAAACCTGTGGCGCCTGTAGCATCACAGCCGCTGGCGAGGGCATCGGTTCGGCGGGTAGCTCATAGTTCCAGTATTGGCGGGTGTGCCGCGGGGGTAATGAAGCTAGTCCGGCGAGAACCGTCCGCGCTGGCGACTCCTTCGCGGGCAAGGCCGGAATCGGCTCCAAAACCACAACCGGCGTTCTCGCCGCTCTCATTTCGCACGACGTCGACCGTAACCGGGCCATCGCAATGGTCGACTGCTCATGGTGAGAACTCGCCCGATGCTCCGGGGAACAGAACTCAGGGTCACTGAGTCGCCGGAGCAACGAAATCGGTTTCTGGCAGTAGTTGCAGAGCATCCCGAGACAGTTAAGTGGCAAGAACCATCTTCATAATAGGGAAAGCCGCGCTCCGATACTACGCAGTAAATGCCTGATTCTTCTATCGTATCGGTGCTTTTTGCCCGATAGCTCTAAGGCCTTTTGCCTATCCGATGGTCTCCCGACGAATCAGGTCCGGTCGTTTGAACACACCGGGCGCCAGATCGACGCCGAGTCCGGGGCCGGGCGGCAGGTCAAAGTAGCCCTCCCGGGGCCGGGCCAGTTCCCCCACGATCGCCGTATACTCGTCGGCGTAATGGCGGCGAACCGACTCGACGATCTGGAGATTAGTGAGATTGGCCGCTAGATGGAGCGACGCGGCGTGAAGAACCGGGCCCCCACAGTTATGCGGAGCCGCTGGTAGATACCACGTCTCGGCCATGTTGGCGATTTTTCGCGCCTCGGAGAGGCCGCCAACCCAGGAAATATCCGGCATCACGGTGCGGGCGGCCCGGTTCTCAAACAGTTCCCGATATTGCCATCGTGTCATCAACCGCTCCGAGATGGTGAGCGGCAGGTGCGTGGCCGTGGCGAGTTCGCGGTAGGCTGCCAGATTATCCTGCGGCAGCATCTCTTCGAGCCACATCGGCTCATACTCTTCACACGCGCGGGCAATACGAATGGCGCAGGGCAGATTCCAGAAACCGTGAAACTCCATGGCCACGTCCATGCGGTCGCCGAACTCCTTCTTAATAAGACGCAGCGGTTCGAGTCCGCGGCGAAGCTGTTCCGCCGTGATGGAATGGCCGCCGGACTCCTTGGCGATGGGGTCCATCGGCCAGATTTTCATGGCCGAGATGCCGGATTCCAGCAGACTGGCGGCGAGTTCGACCGGTTCGGTGAGAAAGCTGAGGTGGTCGTAGCAGGTGTTATACGTGCGAATGCGATCGCGGGAGGCGCCGCCGAGCAGTTGATAGACCGGTTGGTTGGCTGCTTTGCCCGCCAGATCCCAAAGCGCCATGTCGATGGCGGAGATGGCACGCATTTCCGCTCCGGCCCAGCCGGAGTAAGAGATCGCTTCGAACATCGACATCCAAAGGGCGTCGATGCGGGAGGGGTCCTGACCCAGGAGCCGCGGGGCGAGACTGGAATGGACAACGGCCTCTTCGGCGGCGGGGTGGGGGTAGGTTTCCCCGAGGCCGAAGAGGCCGTTGTCAGTATGGATGCGAACCCAAAGCCATTGAATCGGTCCGGCGTGAACCGTAACGCCCTGGGCAAGACGAAGAGTCTCAATTTTCGTGATCTTCACGAAAACTAGCTTACATCGCTTCGGGCATAGGCAGGTTCGCCTTGGCCAGAGTCTTGGAAAGCAGCTCGATAGCGCACTTCTCCGACATGGTCCGAGCGATAGAAATTTCCGTAATCAACATGCGACGAGCGCAATCGAGCATCTTCTTCTCGCGGAAGGAGAGAGGCTTGGCGGACTGGAGCAAAACGAGTTCTTTAAAGACTTCGGAAATGCCGGATAAACCGCCGACCCTCATCTTCTCGGAGTTCTCTTTGAAGCGATCCTTCCAGTCCTGGGTGCGTTTGCACTCAGCCGTTGACAGGAACGCCAGGACACGGTTGGCCTCAGTTGACTTGGTTACCTTCCGTAGACCGATGTCAGAGACGTGGCTGAAAGGCAC
>CANNLB010000125.1 GCA_947505565.1 Acidobacteriota bacterium
TTTCCTAGTGTGGCATAGGCTACTGGTCGCCTTGGTGCCTACCCCATTGGCTCATAAACGCTTCTTCGGCTAGAGCCTGTTCCTCGCGCGCGCGATCGAGTTCCCAGCGTTGGCGGGCGCGGTCCCTGAGTTTCTCGAGAAGTTGTTGATTTCGTTTGGCTTCGATGACGCTGGCGTTCTGTTCCTGGATCCGGGCGATGCATTGGGCGGCCACTTGGGTCTGGCGTCGTCGCTCGATGGCGGCCCAACGGCAGTAGGAGTCCATTTGGACGAGCGATTCACCGGCGAGGACGCGGTTGGGGGTGAATAGTTCGGCCTGGTCTTTTTGGAGTTGGTCCTCAAACTCCTGCTGCCGGGTTTGGATAGTTTGTAGCTCAGTGTAGAGGAGCGCCAGTTTGGCTTCGGCGGCTTCGGCCTGCTGGACGCGGAGACGGAGGACGCCGGCGAGGGAGAAGACGTATCGTTTCATAGCTTCTTAGGTCATAGCTTCTTCGGTCATTCCATCTAGCCAAGTTCGGTGGCGAGGGCGGTGAGGCGTTGGAGGGTGCCGTCACGGGTGACCTTTTCTTCGGGTGGCTGGCGGAGAAAGAGTTCGAGGGACTGTCGGGTCCGGATGGCGGCGTCGAGTTGAGGGTTGCTGCCCGCGGCGTAGGCACCGAGATTGATGAGATCTTCGGCGCGATGGTAGGCGGACATGGCTTCGCGGATCTTCCGCATGGCGTCTTTTTGGCCGGGAGTTGCGATTTGGCTGGAAAGGCGACTGACGGACTGGAGGATATCGATGGCGGGGTAGTGGCCGGCGGCGCCTAGGTCGCGAGAGAGGATGATGTGGCCGTCGAGGATGCCGCGGGTGGCGTCGCAGATGGGTTCGTTGAAATCGTCTCCTTCTACGAGGACGGTGAAAAAGCCGGTGATGGAGCCGCCTTCGAAATTGCCGGCGCGTTCGAAGATCTTTGGGAGTAGGTTGAAGACGGAGGGCGGGTAACCTTTTTGACTGGGCGGTTCGCCGGCGGCGAGGCCGATTTCGCGTTGGGCCATGGCGAGACGGGTAACCGAGTCCATGACGAGGAGCACCGCTTTGTTTTGGTCGCGGAAGTATTCCGAGATAGCGAGGGCGACGAAGGCCGCGCGAAGGCGGAGGGGGGCTGGTTGGTCGGAGGTAGCGACGATGACGACCGAGCGGGCGAGGCCTTCTTTGCCGAGTTCATGCTCGATGAATCCGCGAACTTCCCGATTCCGTTCGCCGATGAGGGCAATGACGCTGACGTCGGCGAAGTTGTGTTTGGACATACATCCGAGGAGGGTGCTTTTGCCGACGCCGCTTCCTCCGAACAGGCCGATGCGCTGGCCCTTCCCGCAGGGGAGCATGCCATCGATCGCGCGAATTCCGGTAATCAGAGGGTCGTGAATGTGGGGCCGGGAGAGGGGGCCGGGAGGGGAGGTATAGAGGGGGTAATAGTGCTCGGCGTCGATGGCGGGTCCGCCGTCCATGGGGCGGCCGAAGCCGTTGAGAACGCGACCGAGAAGGGCGTTGCCGACCGGTACGCGGGCGGCTTCGCTACGCGCCACGATGCAATCTCCCATTTGGAGGCCGTCGGTTTCTTCGAGGGGCATTGAGAGCAGTTTGCCGTTTCTGAAGCCAATGACTTGGGTCCGGATGGTTCGTCCGTTGGCGGCGCGGATTTCGCAGAAATCGCCGAGGCCGGCTGCGGGTCCATCCGATTCGACGAGGAGGCCGATTTGTTGGGCGACCTTGCCGCTTGC
Organism: Acidobacteriota bacterium; assembly: GCA_947505565.1. GTDB lineage: Bacteria > Acidobacteriota > Terriglobia > Bryobacterales > Bryobacteraceae. The sequence continues at coordinate 1,765 of CANNLB010000125.1, forward strand.
TACTGTCGTGGACATGCGGGCGAGGCGGCGGAGATAACGGGTTGAGTCGAGGCGGTCGAGAGTAGGCATGGGAAAGGGTTAGCGGGCGTTGGCGAGGTCGGCGAAGCCGCGTTCGATTTCTCCGAGTTGGGTCTGGACCCCGGCGTCGACGAGGCCTCGGACCGTTTCAAAGAGAACGGCTCCGCGCTCGAGAGCGGGGTCGGCGCAGATTTCAATGGTTTGGGGCAGGCCTATCATCTGAAGATGGCGTTCGAGGGAGGCCGCGTCGGGTGCGGCGAGGCGAATGCGATAGATTTCGCTAGTATTGAGGCCTTCGAGGGCGGCCTTGATGACTCCCTGGAGTGCTGTCGGGTCGACGGTTAGCTCGCGACGGAGAACCTTTCGGGCGATGGCAGTGCTGAGTTTGACGAGTTCCTGTTCGCTTTCTCGTCGATAATCGGCACGATAACCGGCTACTTCGGCGACGGCGCGGGCGAGTTTTTGAATGGCGGCGTCGAGGAGGGCGTGAGCTTTGGCCAAGCCGGCGGTTTCGCCATCCCGCTGGCCGACCTGACGGGCCTGTTCTAAGCGGCCTGGCAACTCGGCGTCGAGGCCGGCGAGTTGGCGTTCGAGTTGGGCGATGCGATTGACTTGTTGTTGATGTAGCTCTTCATGACCACGCTCCTCCCGGCCTTGTGCGTCGCCGTGGGTGATGTCGCCGTGGGCGAAATCATTGGGGACGACCAGCCACTGTTCCGTGATCGGCAGGGCGGCGCCGCGTATGATCTTAGACGACATATTGATCGCCGCCACCGCCGCCCTTCATGCTGATTGTGCCGTCGTTCTCCAACTGGCGGACGACGGCGATGACTTGTTGTTGAGCGCTTTCGACGTCCTTGATTTTGATGGGCCCGAGCGAATCCATGTCTTCGCGCATCATTTCCGAGCCACGTTGAGACATGCAGCCCAGGAAGTGGTTGCGAAGTTGTTCGCTGGTTCCTTTGAGGGCTACTGTCAAAATCTTGCGGTCGACACGAGATAGGATTTCTTTGATGGCGCCCTGGTCGATGGCCAAGAGGTCTTCAAAAACGAACATGAGGTGGCGAACTGTTTCGACGAGGGCGGGGTCTTCTCCCTCGATTGTTTCGAGTATTTCTTTGCTGGAGGCCGTGTCGAGGCGATTGAACATTTCGGCTACAGCGCGAACGCCGCCGTAGGATTCGCGGCTGAGTTCGCCGAGGTTTTTGAGTTTTTGCCCGATGATGGTGGCAATCCGGGCGATGATGTCCGGCGAGATCTGGTCCAGATTGGCCATGCGGAGTGCTACGTCGGCGCGGATTTCACTTGGGAGCGCGTTTAATAGGGCAGCGGCTTGGGAGGAGTTCAGGTGAGAAAGAATGAGGGCAATGGTTTGCGGGTGTTCGCTATGGATGAATTTGGCGAGTTGCTGTGGATCTGCTTTCTGGAGGGCGTCGAAGTTCGCAGCATCGACGCCGATCGTCTTCATTAGGCGATCGAGCAAAAACTGGGCATGGTCGGGCGAGAAGGCGTTGAGAAGGATTTTCTTGGCGTAGTCCACGCCGCCCTTGAGAACATACTCGTGGGCGACGGTCATTTGGTAGTACTCTTCGAGAATGAACTCAGCCGTTTCGGAGTTCATGTGGGGGATGCGGGCGATCTCGCGACCGATGAAGTGTACCTCCTCCTCGTCGAGGCACTGCATCAGTTTGGCACTGGTGCCTTCGCCGAGGATCACCATGAGCATGGCGGCTTTGCGCATGCCAGGCAGTTTGGGGCGTGTCGGTGCGGGGGCGGTGGTATCGGGAGCTGACATCGGTTTTTTCTCGGTCTACGGTTATTCGGACTCGCGCAGCCAGACGCGGACGATGTGGGCCATGCGCTCGGGTTCTTTTTCGACCTCTTCGGCGAGAAATTTCTGCAGGATGTCCAGCCTGCTGACTTGCACTTCGCCCGGCCGGAGCGATTGGATCGCTTCCATGGTCAAGCGATCTCGATCGGCGGCTTCCTGCGCGAGTTGATCGCGGAGGCGTTTCATATCGGCTTTGGCATCGCGGGAGTTGTTTGTGGCGTTTTCGAGGCTGTCTCGATCCTGTGGAGCGTCGAGAGCGCCGGCCGAGCCGCCTTCGAGCGTAGCCTTCTCTCGTTCTTTGGCCGCAATCGCGAGTGCCGTTTTGGCCGCTTTCTTTTCGGCGGCTCGAAGTCGGAATGCTTTCGCGGCGTGGATGGTGTTGCGGATGAGGAACAGCGGGATGGCAAGGACGGCAAGGACGATCACGATGATGAGGGCCGGCAGCCATTGCTGTTCGACCATCCATTGGGCGTGGCCTTCGAGCGGGAGTCGGAGCCATTCCGGGATGAACGTCGGCAGCGTAATACGGGCTTTCGGCACGGGTACCGGAGGGGGTTCCATGGTGCCGTGGGCGGCGTCGAACGGAAGTGCTTCGACGGTGAGGAGGTCGCCACGGCTCTCCTGGAAGCCGACGACGGCGGCGACTACATCACGAATGGCTTTTAATCGCTCCGGTTTGGGGGCTTCGATAATCTGTTTTTGGCCCTCGAATCGGACAGTGTGGTCGAGTAATACGGATACGGATAGACGCTTCAGTTGACCTTGCGGGAACTGGATGCGGCGGACGACACGGCTGGTTTGAAACGTAGTGTTCTCCATTTTGCGATAGACACCAGCGTTCGGGCCACTGCCGGGCCGCGAGGTAGGGCGGGGTAGATTGGACGGTGTACCGGGTACCCCATTCGGAGCGGGGACGCCGGAGCCGTCTTCGGAGCGCTGGGCATTGATCATCACCGAGCGGGTCGGATCGTAGGTCTCTTCGCTCTGATCGCCACTTGATAGATCGCAATCGAGCGAGACGGCGGCGCGGAAGCGCTCTGCCCCGAGGAGGGGTTCGAGCGTGTCTTGAATCTTGCGCAGAAGGTCTTTTTCTAAGTTGGCGCGGTAGGCGAGGATGGCTTCTGACGGTTCGGTCCCGTTGGGATCATCCTTTTTCGGACGGCTGAGTAGATTGCCGCGCATATCGAGCACAGAGATCTGATTAGGAGTCAGCCCTTCGACCGCGCTTGCGGTGAGGTGAGTGATCGCCTGGACGTTTTGGGGGGAGAGCTTCGATCCGGCGCGAAGCTTGACCATTACGCTTGCCTTGGCTGCTTCGCGCCGTTCGAGGAAGATACTGTTTTTTGCGAATGTGATGTGGACCCGAGCCTGTTCGACCTCACTAAGAGACATGACGGAGCGCTCCAGTTCGCCTTCCACCGCGCGGTGATAGTTGACCTGTTCGGAGAACTCGCTGGCACCAAAGTTGGCTTTGTCGAATAGTTCGAAGCCGATGCGGCCGGACTTGGGGAGTCCGGCGGAGGCCATCTGGATGCGGAGCTCGTCGAGCTTTTCGGCAGGCACTTTGATGGTGGTGCCGTTATCGGCCAGACGGAATTCGACACCGGCTTCGCGGAGGCGAGTGACGACCTGCCCGGCATCTTCTCCGCTGACGTTTTGGAAGAGAGGTTTGAAGTTTTGTTCTTTTTGATGACGGGAGGCGAATAGGATGCCACCGAGCAGGAGGATGGCGGTGCAGGCGACGACGATCTGCTGGCGCAGGCTGAGCCGGAGCCAAAGTTGTTTCAACTGTTCGATGTATGCGCTCATTGCAATTTACGCCGCCCGATTAAAGCTGCATGCGCATGATCTCTTGGTACGCCGAAACCACCTTATTTCTCACTCCTAGGAACATTTCGAAGGCAACGTCGGCGCGCTGGCCAGCCAGGACGACCTGGTGCAGTTCTTCCTCGCCACCGGATAGGAACCGATCGGAGGATTTGTCGGCGTCGAGTCGGAATTGTTCGACGCGCCGAATGGCATCAGTGAGCACGGATTGAAACTCTTCTCCGGTCGACTTGTCGGCTGCCCCAATGGGGGCGGGTGGCGTGATTGGCACCACGTTTTTTAGGCCGAGCATGGCGATTTTGTCCATCATTGTGTTTCGCTCCTTGCTTTGTTAAAGGCTTCGTTAGAGGCCGGGGTTTAGCCGCGCATGATGTCTAGAGTCTTTTGGATCATGTCTTTAGCGGCCGCCATGGCGGCCACATTGCTTTGATAGCCGCGGCTGGCGTTCATCAGGTCGACCATCTCTTCGGCGGGGTTTAGCTGGGGATAGGCGACATAGCCGTCTTTGTCGGCGTCCGGGTGACCCGGTTGGTAGCGCATGTCGGGTTCTCGCTGATCCTGCACGACTTCGGCGACTCGAACGCCCTGCATCTGGGCGCCACCCATTTGTGAACTACCGGAGAGTTGCATTTGAAAGACATTCGCGAACGGCCCGTCGGTGGCTGCGGTTTCAAAGACGACATCTTTTCGTTTGTAGGGCCCCCCTTCCGGAGTCCGAGTAGTTTCGGCGTTGGCTAGGTTTTCGACGAGGACCTCGGCGCGCTTGCGCTGAGCGGACATCCCCGAGGCACTTACAGACAATAAATTGAAGAGGCTCATCCGTTCCTTCCTTCCTGCAGAGCCATTTTCACGTCCTTAAACTTGCCTCTGGCCTGCATCGCGACAAATTGAAATCGAATCGTGTTTTCGGCCAGAAGGCGAGCCTGCTGGTCGATGTTGACGTTATTGCCATCGTTGTTGTTGGTCAGGCCTTCCGGTTCCACGACGGTGTGGGTTCCGCCTTTGGCGAGTGTGAGAAACTCACGTTGGAAGTCGATGTCCTGAGTCTTATAGCCTGGGGTGTCGACGTTGGCGATATTGGAGGCGACGAGCTTCTGCCGGACGCTCAATAGGTTGAGATATTGTTCCTGGGTTGCGGCAATGCGATCAAACATGTCACGGATGCTTTAGCAAGTGAGTTGCCAATCGGTGACCTTGATCAATTACAAAGCAAAAGCGCCAAAATTACGTCAGCAGCGGCTATATGTTGTCGGATAGGCACGTTCCATTTCGGAAGCAATCTCGGTTGCCGTTCCAATTTGGATCAGATTTCCCTGGCCGATGCCGGGACAACGGCGAGCGGTATGGCGCCAAAGGGACCGGTCGGCGACCAGTTCGGGCCAAAACGGGAAGAGGCGGCACTGGGTGGGCTTAACGGGGTGGATGGAGCAGCCGTCAGCCCGCAGGAATCGACACTGGCTGCCTTTGGGTTTGCGGAGTCGGAGCAGATGTTTGGTGCGGTAGACGTAGCGAGTTTCGAATTCGGCCGGAGTCAGTTCGACGAAGGTAGCAGCCCGGACCATGTCTTGTTCGGTGAGATAGACGTAGCCGTGGGTGTCGCAACATTTGATGCAACCCTTCTGACAAGTAAAGCGCAGGCCTTCTTCCACGTTACCGTTGAATATAGCAGTTTG
>CANNLB010000126.1 GCA_947505565.1 Acidobacteriota bacterium
GATTGGGCTCGTGAATTATGTCGTGCCGGGGGCGGAGTTGATCGCGTTTGCGAAGCAGCTTTTGCGGAAGATGTTGGCGAATGCGCCGGTGGCGTTGTCGTTGACGATGCAGGCGGTGGATGTGGGTCTTTCGTGCGGCTTGGCGGAAGGGCTTCAGTATGAGGCGGCGGCGTTTGGGTTGTCGGCCGCGACCAAAGATATGCAGGAAGGGGTGGCCGCGTTCTTAGGGAAGCGGGTACCGAATTTTGAAGGGAAGTGATTTGTCATGATGTCGGATAGGGTAATTGAGGGCGCGTTGACGGGGCAGGGTCTCCGGGTTGGAATTGTAATGGCGCGTTTTAACTCGCTGGTGACCGAAAGCCTGTTGAGTGGTGCCTTGAGCGGACTGCGTCGCCACGGGGTGGCGGACGAGGCAGTGACGGTGGTGAAGGTCCCGGGCGCCTGGGAACTGCCGCTGACGCTGGCGACGATGGCGGAGACCGGCAAGTTTGACGGCCTCATCGCTTTGGGTGCGGTGATCCGAGGAGACACACCGCATTTTGACTACGTGGCGGGCGAAGCCGCCAAGGGGATCGGCCAGGCGATGATGAAGAGTCAGGTGCCTGTGGTGTTTGGGGTATTGACGACGAACACGCTGGAGCAGGCGATGGATCGAGCTGGGGCGAAGTCTGGAAATAAGGGCTATGACGCGGCGGCGACGGTGATTGAGATGGCGAACCTGCTGCGGGAGTTGAAGAGTTAGTGCCGGCCAGACATCAATCCAGACGACGCGCGGTACAGATCATGTACCAGTGGGACATGCGGCAGCCATTGTCACTCGATGAGGCGATGCGTGCCTATTACGCCTCGTTGTATTCGGAGGAGATGGAAGAGCGGCCGGCGTGGGATGAGTTCATGGAGATTCTGACACGCGGGACGGTGGAGAAGTTGGAAGAGCTGGACGCGCTGCTGGATCGGCATTCGCAGAACTGGCGGGTGGCTCGGATGTCGGTGGTGGACCGCAACATTCTGCGCTTGGCGGCGTTCGAGATGCTGCACGCGCAGACGCCTCCGCCGGTCGTGATTGACGAGGCCTTGGAGCTGGCGCGACGGTTTTCGAGCGATGAGAGCGTGGGGTTCGTCAACGGCGTGCTGGATGCACTGCGGCGGCAGTTACCGGCGAAGGAGTAGATCCCGGCGCAACGGCGGCGGAATCTAGCGCATCATAGTAGGACGATGAATAATTCCCAAGTCCAGACCACGGTACTTCCGAACGGATTGAAAATTGTAACTGAGCGGATGTCGCATTTGCGGTCGGTGGCACTGGGCATTTGGGTGCGGTCGGGATCCAGGCGGGAGAGCGAGGCGGATAACGGGATTGCGCATTTCATGGAGCACATGGTGTTCAAGGGCACCAAGCGCCGGAGCGCGGAGGAGATCGCGTGTTCGTTCGATTCGATTGGCGGACACATGGATGCGTTTACGAGCCGGGAGATGGTTTCGTATAACGCCAAGGTGCTCGACGAGCATCTGCCGCAAGCCTTCGATATTTTGGCGGATTTGGTTATGAACCCGATGATGCGGGATGAGGACTTGGCGAAAGAAAAAGGCGTCGTGCTGGAAGAAATTAAGATGGATGCCGATAACGTGGAGTATCAGACCCACGAGCTTTTTTGCCGGAACTTCTGGAAGGGAAACGCGATCGGGCGTTCGATTCTGGGGACTGCGAAGACGGTGAAGGCGATTACCCCGGAGTCGTTGCGAGCCCACTTTAAAGGCACGTATATTGCGCCGAACATGCTGGTGACGGCGGCGGGCCGGATGGAGCATGAAGCGATTGTGAAGTTGGCCGAAGCTACCCTAGGGAAGTTGGCGAAGCGGAGGCCGTTGGCGCAGCTGCCGGTGGCGGTCACTTCGCCGCAAATTTCCTTAAAAGAGAAGAAATCGGTGGAGCAGGCGCATCTGTGTTTAGGAGCGCCATCATTTCCGATGCTACATCCGCGGCGATATGTGGCTTACACGCTCAATAATATTTTGGGTGGTGGGATGAGTTCACGGTTATTTCAGAACATTCGGGAGAAGCAGGGGCTGTGTTATTCGATCATCAGCGAGTTGACGAGCTATCGGGATACGGGCTGCTTGGCAATTTATGCGGGGACGAGTCCGGAAACTTTGCGGAAGGTGATTGATTCGACCCGGGTGGAGCTGACGAAAATCAAGAACGAACGGGTGAGCGAGGAGGAGTTGCAGCGGTCGAAGGACAACCTGAAGGGGTCGATTGTTCTGGGTTTGGAGTCGACGTCGAGCCGGATGTCGAATTTGGCGCGGCAGGAGATGTATTTCGGTCGGCATGCGGAGATTGAAGAGATCCTGGAGCGGATTGAGCTGGTTACGGCGGCGGAGGTGCAGGAGGTGGCGAACGAGTTCCTGCAGCCGGCGAAGATGGGGTTGACGGTGATGGGGCGTTTGAACGGGCAGAAGTTTACGCGGAAAGATTTGCAGTGCTAGGGTAGCAATGAATTTTGCAGCTCGATATGTAAGGTTGGCGTTTGCCTTTTGGCTGGCGGCTTCGGCCTGGGCTTTGGACCTTGGGAAGTTGTCTCCCCAGGGCTACGTCAACGACTACGCGAATGTGATTCCGGTCGCCCAGCGGGGCGAGTTAGAACGCTATTGCGCGGCGGTGGAGAAGGCGACCGGGGCGCAGATGGCGCTGGTGACGATTCCGACATTGGAGGGGGAACCGGTAGAAGACGTGGCCAACAGCCTCTACCGGCGTTGGGGGATTGGCAAGAAGGGGAAGGACGAAGGGCTACTGCTGTTGTTGGTGGTCGGGGACAAGCGGACGCGGTTGGAAGTGGGATATGGATTGGAGCCGATTTTGCCGGACGGATCGGCGGGCAGTGTCTTGCGGGAGATGCGGCCGGCACTGCGGGAGGGAGCGTATGGGGACGCGCTGATCGCGGCGAGCCACTACTTAGGAATCCGGATTGCGAAGGCCAAGAACGTAGCAGTTGAGGCAGGGGCGAGGCCCGAGCCGGTGCAGCGTCGGAAGAAGGACGGGGCGGTTCCGTTGTGGTTGATGATCGTGGGCGGGATATTCTTTCTCTACCTGCTGGGCAGTGGGAATTTAGGGGCGGCGTGGCTGTTGGGGTCGGTCTTCTCGGGCCGGGGCGAGGGAGGCGGCGGGGGCGGCGGATTTGGTAGTGGAGGAGGAGCGGGGGGGTTTGGTGGATTTGGGGGAGGCGATTCGGGCGGAGGAGGAGCGTCTTCGGACTGGTAAAGAGCTATGGCGAAAGAACTAGAAAAGCGTTGTGCAGAGTTGGCGGAGCGATCGGCGAAGGCGTTTGGAAGCGGCCTTGTGTCGTTGATTTTGTATGGATCGGGCGCGCGGGGGGATCGGGATGAGTCGTCGGATTTGAATGTGCTTTGCGTGCTTGAGCAGTTGACGCCGAAGGAGTTGGGGCAGGCGGAACCGATCTTCAAATGGTGGCGGGGGCTGGACAATCCGGCGCCGTTGCTGCTTTCGGCTGAGGAGGTGAAGACTTCGACCGATTGTTTTGCGATGGAGTTTCACGATATTCAGGAAGTACACCGGCTTTTGGCGGGTCGGGACGTGTTGGCGGATCTGGTGATTGACGATGCATTTTATCGGGGGCGGGTGGAGTTTGAAGTGCGGAGCAAGCAGTTGCGGCTGCGACAGAAGGCAGCGGGGGTGCTATCGGATGCGGGGTTGTTGACGAAGTTGATGACGGAGAGTGTTTCGACGTTTTTGACGCTGGGTCGGCATGTTTTGCGGCTGGCGGGGATCGAAGCGCCGACGCAGAAGCGGGCGATTGCGGAGGCGATGGAAAAATTTTTCCGAATAGAGGCTGGCCCGTTCTATACTTTGTTGGATCTCCGTGAGGGGAAGAGCAAAGCGCGCGGGCTGGATGCGGCGAGTTTGTTCGCCAGATATTTGCAACAGATAGAATTTTTGGTCGCGACAGTCGACCGTTTGGAGAGATAAGACATGAAGATTGCATTGATAATAGTCGGCGTTTTGGTGGCCATTGGCCTGTTTTTCGGGATGCAGGTATTGGGGACGAGAAACGAGCTGGTGGTGCAGAAGAATGCGATTGACGGCGCATTTGCGCAGGTGGACGTGGCGCTGCAACGCCGGGCGGATTTGATTCCGAACTTGGTGGAGACGGTGAAGGGATTTGCGTCGCAGGAGAAGGACGTAATTGCTTCGGTGGCGAACGCGCGGGCTGCATTGGGCGGGGCGCGGAGTCCGGCGGAGAAGATTTCGGCCAATGGGCAGTTGGATAGTGCGCTTTCGCGGCTGCTGGTGGTGGTGGAATCGTACCCGCAACTGAAGAGCGACGCGAACTTTATGCGGCTGCAGGATGAGTTGGCGGGAACGGAAAACCGGATCGCGGTGGAGCGACGGAAGTATAATGAAACGGTCCAGAAATACAACACGAGCATTGAACTGTTCCCGAACAACATTGCAGCTTCGCTGTTCGGATTCCAGCGGAACGATGCCTATTTCAAGACTGAACCGGGAGCGCGGACGGCGCCCAAAGTGAATTTCGGAACCAAATAAATTTTAGAAAGACATGCCTGAAACATTTCGTAATTACATCAACGGCGAGTGGGTAGACGGGGCGACGTTCGAGAATCGGAACCCGGCGAATACGGACGAGGTAGTTGGTCTGTTCGTGAAAGGAACGGCGGCGGACGTGGACCGCGCGGCGGATGCGGCGCAGGCAGCGTTTGCCAAATGGAGCGCGATGCCGGGTCCGGCCCGGGGCGCGTTTCTATTCAAAGTTGCCGACATTCTGGAGAAGAAGTTCGACCAGCTAGGCGAAGAGATGTGCCGGGAGGAGGGCAAGACGCTGCCCGAGGCCAAGGGCGAAGTCCGGCGGGCGATCAACATCTTCCGTTATTTCGGGAGCGAGGGTTCGCGATTGCCGGGCCACGTGGTGCCTTCTGAGCGAGACAGGGTCCACATGTTCGCGATTCGGAAGCCGATTGGGGTGATTGGCTTGATTACGCCGTGGAATTTCCCGATTGCGATTCCGGCGTGGAAGATGGCTCCGGCGTTGGTTTGCGGGAACACGATCATCGTGAAGCCGGCGAGCGTATCGCCGTTGAGTTCGTGGCGGATCGTGGAGGCGTGCCATGAGGCCGGGATTCCGGCGGGCGTGGTGAACTTCATTGCGGGTTCGGGCGCGGCGATTGGCGGGGCACTGGTGAACGCGAAGCCGGTGAAGGCGATTTCCTTTACGGGATCGGTGGAAGTCGGCAACTGGGTACACACGGAAGGTTCGAAACGGCATTTGCGTTTGCAGCTCGAGATGGGCGGGAAGAACCCGACGATCGTGCTGGCTGATTGCGACTTCAATTCGGCGGTAGAGAACGTGGTGAACGCTTCGTTTTTCTCGACGGGCCAGAAGTGCACGGCCACGAGCCGGGCGATAGTGGAAGCTCCGATCTATGATAAGTTCTTGGCGGCGCTGGTGGAACGGACGAAGAAGCTGAAGGTCGGCAACGGCATGGAAGCGGGGATTGACATCGGGCCGGCGGTCGACGAAGGGCAGTTGGAGACGGACTTGAAGTACATCGCGATTGGCCGGAAGGAGAACGGGGAGCCGTTATGCGGCGGCAATCGGCTGACGGGTGGGGCTTACGACAAGGGTTATTTTGTGGAGCCGACGATTTTTGCGGACGTGAAGGAAGGCGACACGCTGGCGACCGAGGAAGTTTTCGGGCCGGTGCTGGTGGTGATGAAAGCGAACGACGCGGCGGATGCCTTACGGATGGCGAATGCGACCGAGTTCGGGCTTTCGGCATCGATTCAGACGACGAACATCTCGCGGGTGTTCGAGTTTGTGTACGGCTGTGAGGCCGGTTTGTTGACGGTGAACCTGCCGAGCGCGGGCGTGGAGTATCAACTCCCGTTTGGCGGGACCAAGGATTCCAGCTTCGGGCCGAAGGAACAGGGGCCGGCGGCGATGGATTTCTATAGCGACTACAAGACTATTTATTTGAAGTACTAAGTTAGTAACTTTCTCATGAAACTCGGACAAATCAAGTGGAATAACGAAGTCACAGCGGCCATTTTCGAAGGCACGACGGCCCGGGCGATCCCGGGCCACACGCTGTATGACCTGATCCGGCGGGCGGAGGTCGAGAAGAAAAGCCTTACGGAGCTGGCGGGGTCGATGGCTTCGTCGCACAAGGAAGCGAGCACTCCGGTGATCCCGCTGTCGCCGAAAGAGGTCTGGGCTTGTGGGTGCACCTACGAGATGAGCGCCAGCTTTCGGGACGCTGAGCACAACACACGCGAGGGATTTTATCGCTACGTGTTTGACCCGGCGAATCGGCCGGAGGTGTTCTTCAAGGGCACGAGCCGGGTTTGCGTGGGGCCGAACGCGGGCATTGGCTTGCGGGCGGACTCAAGCTTTACGGCTCCGGAGCCGGAGCTCGCGGTGGTGTTGGGCTCTAACGGGCGCGTGGTGGGCTATACGATCGCGAACGACGTTTCGGCGTGGGACATCGAGAAGGAGAATCCGCTGTACCTGCCGCAATCGAAGCAGTACTCGGCGTGTTGTTCGCTGGGTCCGGTGATGGTGACGGCCGATGAATTGACGAACCCTTACGACATCGAGATGAGCTGTACGATTCTGCGGGGCGAGACGCAGACGTTTTACGGCGAGACTTCGACCGGGAAGCTGGGCCGGAAGATTGAGACGTTGATTGAGTATTTGCTACGGTCGAATCCGGTGCCTTGCTGCAGTGTGTTGCTGACGGGGACCGGGATCATCGTGACGCAGGCTTCGGCGTTGGCGGCGGGCGATGTGGTGAAGATTACGGCGTCGGGGATTGGCGAGCTGTCAAATCATTGCGTGATTGTTTAGCGATTCGTCGGAGCGGGGCCGGGATACCGACGAGCAGGAGTAGAAAGCCTGCCGCTGGTTAGGGGATGTTACTTCCGCCCGGGGCCTGGCCCCGGGCCGGCCCGGGGGTGGCGAAAGCGACGCGGGCAACCGGCGTTGGCTTCTCGAACAGGGAGAGCGCTGGAAACTGGCGGAGAGCGAGGAGGAGGAGCACGACGGCCAAGGTGAC
>CANNLB010000127.1 GCA_947505565.1 Acidobacteriota bacterium
CATAGACGCAAGCAGTTTTTGGTGCTTGAAGGCTCGCCTATTCTGCTTCACACGATTCGCAAGTTCGCCCGTTGTGCCGCCGTGACGGAAATCGTCGTGGCCCTGCGCGGCGACGACATTGGCTGGTTCCAGGAGCTACTGGACAAAGAATCGTTGGCGAAGCCGGTACGGTTGGTGGTCGGCGGCGACTCGCGGCAAGAGTCGGTCGAGCATGCCCTGGCGGCGCTCGATGAATCGGTGGAGTTAGTGGCCGTTCATGACGCGGTGCGTCCTTTCGTGAGCCTGGAGCAGATTGAAGCCGTGATCACCGAAGCCGCCGTCTGCGGCGCGGCCATTCTTGGGGTGGTCCCGGTGGATACGGTGAAGCGCGTCGCTCGTCATCGTATCGAGACCACAATTCCGCGGGAACGCCTGGTGCTGGCGCAGACGCCGCAGGTATTCCGGTTGCCGCTGCTACAGCGGGCGTTCGCGCAGGCGACGGCCGATAGCTTCACCGGTACGGACGAATCGTCTTTGGTCGAACGCCTTGAGAACGTGGATGTCCACGTCGTGCCCGGTAGCGATCGCAATATCAAGATCACCAAGCCGACGGACCTGGAACTCGCCAAGGCTTTCCTCGCTGCAGAGGGGAACCGAAAGCAGGTATGACCGAGTACCGCACGGGACTCGGCTGGGATAACCATCGCCTCGCTCCCGGGCGGGTGCTGATCCTGGCTGGCATCGTGATTCCGCACGAAACGGGGTTCGAGGCTCATTCGGACGGCGATATTTTGCTGCACGCGGTGACGGATGCGTTGCTGGGTGCGGTGGCCCTTGGCGATATTGGGATGCACTTCCCCGACACGGACCCGCAATGGCGGGGTGCGTCTTCCGATCGTTTTGTGCAGTATGCGCTGGGCTTGGTACGCGAGCGCGGCTTCGAACTTTCGAATGTGGATACGACGGTGATCCTGCAACGGCCCAAGCTCAAAGACTATCGGGAACAGATCCGGGCGAACCTTGCCGCGCTGGTCGGCCTGCCGAATGACCGCGTCAACGTGAAGTTTAAGACCGCGGAGAAGGTCGGCCCGGTCGGCCAGGAACTGTCCGCTGAGGCCCAAGCGATCGTCACGATCCTGCGTCATACTGATAGGTAGAGAGGGTGTCTGTGAAACTTGCGCTGTCGTTTGCCGTTCTTACCGCTTGTGCGTTTGGGCAGGTGACCTATACCCGCGAGATATCGCGCGTCTTTCAGGAAAAGTGCCAAGGGTGTCACCGCGAAGGTGACATTGGCCCCTTCGTGCTTGATTCCTACGAGGCGGCGATGACGTGGGGCGAAGACATTCAGCGTGTGGTCGAAACCAAGCAAATGCCGCCGTGGAAACCCGTCGGCGGCCATGGGACGTTTGAGAACAACTTTGGCCTTTCCGACGAACAGCGCGACCTGATTCTGAACTGGTATCGCGGCGGCGCTCCGGAAGGGGACGCCCGCGACCTCCCCGAGCCGACCCCTCAGACCGGCGAGTTCCAGCTCGGCGATCCCGACGTAGTTCTGACGATGCCGGAGACCTACTCGCTGCGCCGTCGCGGAGACATCTATCGTTGCTTCGTGATTCCGACCGACTTTGGGGGCGACCGTTACACGGACGCGATTCAAGTCGTCCCCGGAAATCGCCAAGTGGTTCATCATGTGATCCTCTATCTCGACACCTCCGGCAAGGCTCGGCAAATGGATGGCAAGGACGGTAATCCTGGCTACGACTGCTTCGGCGGGCCGGGCGATGGCATTCCGCTGACGCTTTCGAGCATGGCCGGCGGCTGGGTCCCCGGCATGCGGACCTCACGCCTGCCGGAAGGCGTGGGCACGTTGCTGCCGAAGGGCGTCGATGTGATTATGCAGGTGCACTACTATCCCGGTGGTCGCACGCAGCAGGAAGACCAGACGAAGGTCGGCCTTTACTTTTCGAAGAAGGAAGTGAACAAACGGCTCGTTTACCTGCCGGTTGTGAATACAAGCTTCCGTATCCCGGCTGGTGCCGAGAGCTATGACGTCGTGGCGAACTTCCCGATTCCGCCGTTGTTCGACGCGACCGCCTTCCTGGTCGCCCCGCACATGCACCTGCTTGGCACGAAGTTCAAGCTGGAGAAACTGAAGCCGAACGGAACGACTGAATCGCTGATCTATGTCGACGATTGGGACTTTAACTGGCAGGGCTTCTACAAGTATCAACAGCCGATTCGGTTGAACGCTTTTGACCGTCTCCGCGCTACCTGCACCTTCAACAACTCCGAGAAGAACCCACGCAATCCGAGCAATCCGTTGAAAGTGGTTCGCTGGGGAGAAGGCACCGAGGACGAGATGTGCATCGGCTTCCTCGGCGTAACTTTTGACCGCGAAAACGTCGTGCCGTTTAACCTGCCGCTGTAGCGCCGCATGCCAGACGTCGTTCGACCGCTTGGCCCGCCGAATGGGCTCTTTTCCGGTAGGCTGTTTGCGTTCCGCAAGGACCCGCTTAGCTTCATTGAGAAAGTCGCGGCGGACTTCGGGCCGCTCGCGTACTTCCGGGCCGGACACCAGCATATCTATTTGGTGAACGAACCGGACCTGATACGCGACGTGCTCGTCACGCGAAACGCCCTCTTCACCAAGAGCCGCATTTTGCAGCGTGCCAAAACGCTGCTGGGCGAAGGGTTGCTGACCAATGAAGGCACCTCCCATATCAAGCAACGCCGCATGGTCCAGCCGGCGTTCTATCGTGACCACCTCGTCGGCTACGGCGAGCAGATGGTGGCCCTCGCCGACCAGTCCCGCCGCCGTTGGCAAAACGAAGCCATTCTCGACATCGATCAGGAGATGATGCGGCTGACTTTGGCGATCGTCGGACAGACATTGTTCAGCGCCGACGTCGAACAAGATGCGCCGCAAGTGGGTGAGGCGATGAATGCTCTCGTTGCCATCATGCCGTTACTCATGCTGCCCGGGTCGCAGTTCATCGAGTACGTTCCGTTGCCCGCCACGCGGCGCTATCTGCGGGCCGCCAAGCTCGTCGAAGGCACGATCTACCGTATCATCAACGATCGCCGGGCTTCGGGTGAGAACCCCGGCGATCTACTGTCCATGCTGATGGCCGCTCGCGACGCCGAGGGAGACCAGTCCGCGATGTCGGATAAGCAGGTTCGCGACGAAGCTCTCACCTTGTTTCTGGCCGGCCATGAGACGACGGCCACGGCGCTCGCCTGGACCTGGTATGTGCTGGCGCAACACCCGGAAGCCGAGGCGGCGATGCATGCCGAGTTGGAAACGGTGCTCAACGGTCGCCTGCCGACGTTTGACGATCTCCCCCAACTCCGCTATACGCAGCAGGTGTTCGCCGAATCCATGAGACTCCATCCGCCCGCGTGGGCCCTGGGACGCATGGCGCGCGAGCCTCTGGAGTTAGGGGGCTACACGCTGCCGACCAAATCGATCGTCATTATGAGCCCCTACCTGATGCATCGCAACGCCAAGTATTGGCCGAACCCCCACCAGTTCGAGCCCGCCCGCTGGGCCGACGGCGATTTCTACAAACGCGACTTCACTTACTTCCCTTTTGGCGGCGGGCCGCGCATTTGCGTCGGGGAACGCTTCGCCTGGATGGAAGGCGTCCTGCTTCTTGCCGTGATCGCTCAGAAGTGGCGGTTTCGACTCGTCCCCGGTCACGTCGTCGAGCGCAAGGCGCTGATCACCCTGCGCACGAAACACGGCATAAAAGTCACTGCGCTGGCGCGCTGAGGCTCTTCTGCCTGGCGGGCAGGAACTCGTCGCCAGCCCGCCAGGTTGTCGTCACGCCGGAGTTGGCAATGGTCAAGCCAATGGCCCAGCCGAACCGCCCCATCTGTTCCATCCCCGCAAAATCCCAGCTTTCTTTGTACTCATCCGATGGCTGGTGATAGTGCTTGGCGTTGTACTCGTAGATGATGTTATCGCCGAAGGTTTCGTCCCTGCCCCAATACTCGGTGCCCATGTTGACCGAGAAGGCAGGCACCCCCGCGCGAGCGAAGGCGAAGTGGTCGGAGCGATAGTAGTGGCCCTGCTCCGGATGCGGGTCGGCCTTAATCTTCAGGTTGAACCGCTTCGCCGTGGCTTCGACGGTAGGATAAACGCTGGTGCGTTCGGCACCGATCACGACCACGTCCTTCACGGCGCCGAAGGGATAGAACGAGTCGTAGTTCACATTCAGCATTGTCTTCCCGGCCGCGATGATCGGCTTCGCGGCGTAGAATTCCGCTCCGCGTAGCCCGCTTTCTTCCGCCGTGACGGCTAGGAAAATGGCCGACCGCTTCGGCCGCTGTTGCAGAGCGGCCCACGCCCGGGCCGCTTCCAGCAGGATGCCGCAGCCGGTCGCATTGTCCACCGCGCCGTTGTAAATGGCGTCGCTTCCCTTCTCCGTCCCTATCCCCAGATGGTCCCAATGCGCGCTGAAAACGACGGCCTGCTTGCTCAACTCGGGGTCGCTGCCGCGCACAATGCCGGCCACGTTGGCCGCCCGAATCGGTCGCAGTTTCGTCAGGATCGCGCCCTTGACGGCAATGCCGAGGGGCATCGCGCGGAACCCTTTGGTATTCGCCTGAGCCAGCAATTCGTCCAGATTCTTACCCATCGCTTTCTCGGCCGCTCCTCGCGTTACCCAACCCGCAAACGCCAACGCCGATGCCCCGGCGTCCAACTTCACTTGCGGATCCTCCTTGCCCCACGAACTTCTCACCACTTCCCAGCCGTAGCCCGCCGTCGGGGTGGTATGCAGAATCAGACAGCCCACCGCGCCCCGCCGCGCCGCCTCTTCGTACTTATACGTCCAGCGGCCGTAGTAGGTCAGCGCCTTCCCTCCAAAGAACTTCGGGTCGTCGCTGGGGGGCTCGTTCGTGAACAACACGACGACCTTCCCCGTCACGTCGACTCCGGCGTAATCGTCCCAGCCGAACTCCGGCGCCGTGATGCCATGCCCGACAAATACCGCCTCGGCGCCGAATTCGGCCAGAATCTTCTGTTGCATCGTGTTCCCAACGAAATCGACGGCCCAGGTCAGTTCGGACGCGCCCAGCGATAGCTTGGCCGACGATTGGGGCTCCACCCCGACCAGGTCGACGCGCTGGAAAAACGTCCCGTTGTCTCCGGCCGGCTCGACGCCGACCAGCGCCATTTGCGACGCCAGATAGGCGGTCGCCAAGTCGCCGCCGCGGGTTCCCACGCCGCGCCCTTCGAGTAGATCGCTCGCCAGGAACTTCACATGCTCGCGAATCCGCGCACCAGAGATCTCGGCTTGCGCCCATAGCGTCGCCGCCCACAATCCAACCAGAACGAGCCTCATGCAGTTCAGTGTATGCTCCCTTCATGGTCTCCCGCCGCGCCTTTCTTGCCGCCTGCGCCTCGGCCGCTTTTGCCGCCCCCTCGCGTCCGAGTATCCTGTTGCTGGTCGTCGATGATCTTGGCTACCGCGACCTCGGGTTCCAGGGCGCGGCGGACGCCAAATCGCCCCATATTGATGCTTTGGCGAAGTCCGGTATCCGCTGCACCAATGCGTACGTTTCTCACCCTTTCTGCAGCCCGACCCGCGCCGGCATGCTCACTGGACGCTATCAGCAGCGCTTCGGCCACGAGAACAATCCGGTCTACAACCCGGACGATCAGCAGTCCGGGCTACCGACCGACCAGATCACCATCGCCCAGACGCTGCAAGCGGCGGGCTACCGCACCGGCCACATCGGCAAATGGCATCTTGGCGCCGCGCCGAAATTTCATCCGTTGAAACGGGGGTTTGATGAGTCCTACGGTTTCCTCGGCGGCGGTCATCAGTATTTCGCCGCCCAAATGGAGGGTCGGGCCGTCGAGTATCTGATCCCGCTCGAACGCAACGGCAAGCCCGAGAAGTTCGAAGGCTATCTGACCGACCGGCTCTCGGACGAAGCCGCCGCGTTCATCCGGCGGCGCGACGGCAAACAGCCGTGGTTCCTGTACGTCGCCTACAACGCCCCGCATGCCCCACAGCAGGCACAAGATCCCTATCTCTCCCGCTTTTCCACCGTCAGCGATGACAAGCGGAAAAAGCTTGATGCGATGGTCGCCGCTGTTGACGATGGGGTGGGCCGGATCTTGGCGACGCTGAAAGAGCGCAAGATGGATCGCGACACGCTGGTCTTCTTTCTCAGTGACAATGGGGGCCCCATTGGCATCAACGGCTCCGATAACACCCCATTGCGCGGAGCCAAGGGCCAGGTTTACGAAGGGGGCATCCGTGTTCCTTTCGTCGTCCGCTGGCCGGGCCATCTGAAGCCCGGCGTCTACAGGCAACCGATTATCTCGCTCGACATCTTCGCGACCGCCGTGGCCGCCGCCGGTGGTAAACCCGCCGCGCTCGACTCAGTCGACTTGCTCCCCTTCCTCTCCGGAAAAAGCAAAGGCTCCCCTCATCAGCATCTGTTCTGGCGCACCGGCGGCGGGGTCCTCTGGGCGGTCCGGGAAGGGCGGCACAAACTTGTGCGCCGACGGGGTGAGGCACCCGAGCTCTACGACCTCGAAACTGACATCGCCGAGTCCAAGGACCTCGCCGCCGCGCAGCCCGAAATCGTCCAGCGCCTTGAAACCGCACTGAACGCCTGGAACCGCGAACTCATTCCGCCCGTGTTCGCGGGACCGGCGCAGAATCCTTCGAGGAAGAAATGAATACCCCTATTCCGATAGACTTCAGGACCATTGGCCTGCTACCCTGAAGGCTCCAATGGAGCCGCGCATTCTCAGTCATCTCCGGGCGCTCGAAGCCGAGAGTATCCACATCCTTCGCGAAGTCGTCGCCGAGTTCGCCAATCCCGTCATGCTGTACAGCGTGGGCAAGGACAGCTCCGTGATGCTGCGCCTGGCCCAAAAGGCGTTTTTCCCGGCGAAGATTCCGTTTCCCGTTCTGCACGTCGACACGGGCTACAAGTTCAAAGAGATGTACGAGTTTCGGGACAACCTGGCCAAAGAGCTCGGCCTGAACCTGATCGTCCATACGAACCAGGAAGCGCTGGACGCGGGCACCAACCCTTTCAAGCTTGGCACGCAGAAATGCTGCGC
>CANNLB010000128.1 GCA_947505565.1 Acidobacteriota bacterium
AGACGGGACGAATCGAAGAACATGAGTAAGTGGGCCCTTTCGTTGAAAAGCGGCGACGAATCTATTTCCGCCCGATTGGACGCTGGGACTTTTCTCAGCCGCGGAAGTGGCTGGCGGCTGCTGACGTATTGAGCTGGTGGAATAAGCAACTCGATCGGCGTAGCGTTGAGGCCGAGTAGGATCCTGGTATTGACGGGAGCGACCCCATTCCCGTCTCCCTCTCCCAGGCCAAAAGCGTTCCGATTGGCTGGATTTAGTGGGACCGAGGGTAGGACTTTCTAGAGTATGCTAGCCAGCGGGGTGCGGCCCATCGGTCCGCCGCCTCTACTTAATGGTGGGAGAAATCGAGATGACGGGTGGAGGGTTGGGGCCTGCTGCAATCCAGGAATTCGGGAAAAGCTGCATCTTTACGAACGGAGACTCGGAGGCTATGCTCGCTGCACGGACCGTGAGCGATGCACCATGTGTTCGGGCCTTCCAGAGGGCCGGCTTCAGAATTGTCATAACCCTGCAAGCACGCCTCGTCGTTCCCGGTGATCGCATGTCGGAGTAGGTAAGTGGGCAAAGCCGGCGCAGGCATCTACAAAATTGGATGGTTCCGAACACTCCGGACAAGTTGACGCAGACCGGAGTAGGATGTGTTTATGACCAGACGCGAGGCAGTGGCGGCGGCAGCCGCGGGAATGACCATCGTGACTAGCGCACAGGCCAAACCGGCCGCGCTAGGCGGCGACCCGGTGCGGAAGAAGGCGTTCCCCGGATGGCCCATCGTCGGCCCGGCGGAAAAAGAGGGGATTCACCGGGTGTTGACGAGCGGGAAATGGTACCGCGGCAATGGGAAGGAAGTGTTGGCGTTCGAGGAGCGTTACGCGCAGCTGGTGGGGAGTCAGTACTGTTTGGCGACGGCCAACGGGACGAGCGCGCTGATGGTGGCGCTGCATGGGTTGGATGTGCAGGCCGGTGATGAGGTGATCGTGCCACCATACACTTTTATCGCGACGGTGAACGCCGTGCTTTCCAAGTGCGCGCTGCCGGTGTTCATCGATACCGACGCGGCGACGTTTCAAATGGACGCGCGTAAGATCAGCGCAGCCGTGACGGAGCGGACAGTAGCTGTGATCCCGGTTCACATTGCTGGTTCGCCGGCGGATCTGGACGGGGTGTTGGCGGCGGCAAAGGGTAAGGGATTGAAGGTGCTGGAAGACGCCGCGCAGGCGCACCTGGCGGAATGGAAGGGCAAGCGGGTGGGCACGTTGGGCGACTGCGGGACGTTTAGCTTTCAGGCGTCGAAGAACCTGAACTCAGGCGAGGGCGGGGCGGTGGTGTCCAACGACGGCGACTTTATTGAACGCTGTTACGCGTACCATACGAATTCGAATGCGCGGAAGCCGCCAGCGGGGAGCAGCGCGTTTATGAGCGGTTGGAACGGGGCACCGACGGCGCAGGGGGCCAACCTGCGGTTGACGGAGTTTCAAGCGGCGTTGTTACTGGCGCAGATGGAGCGGCTGGAAGCACAGTCGAGGCGGCGGGACGAGAACGCGGCGTATCTGTCGAAGAAACTGCGGGAGATACCCGGGATTGTCCCCGCGGCGTGGCACACAGGGGCGACGCGGAGCGCCTGGCATTTATACATGTTCCGTTACGACGCGGCGCAGTTCGCGGGCTTGCCGCGGGCGACGTTTTTGAAGGCGCTCACCGCCGAAGGGATTCCGGCATCGAGTGGTTATTCCCCGCTAAACCGGCAGCCGTTTTTGGAGAACATTCTGAAGTCGCGGGGCTATCAGCGGATCTACGGAGAGGCTCGGTTGAAGCAGTGGCGGGAGCAGAACGAGTTGCCGGTGAATGACCGGTTGTGTCAGGAAGCGGTTTGGTTCACGCAGACGATGCTACTGGGCGAGCGGAGCGATATGGACGATATTGCGACGGCCATCGCGAAGGTGCACCAACACGCGGCGGAGTTGGCTACCAGTTCTCGGCCCGTTTGAGGGCGCTGAGGTGTCCGGCGGTCCAGACTCCGTCGACAGCGCGCGGCAGGAAGTCGTCCGGGCGGACGGACAGCACGAGCGCGAGCATGTGCGCCGGATCCTGGAAATAGACGCCCCGGGTGAAGCGGGCGGAGGCGGTCAAGGCGAGAGGCGGACGGGTGCCATCGTTATCGATCAAGAGGCGATCGTTGTGATCCACCATTTCCCTCCGTCGTCCGAGAGTCAGTTACAGGCAGACAGGCCCGGATTTTCGACCCAGAACCGTGCGGTGTAGTCGATGGCGCACCATCCCAAGCGATTCGTGATGCAGGGAAGCCGCGTTCGAAGGATTGGGGCGGGACGTTTAAGCTTGGGGTGTAAATGGAGCCGACGGAGCGGTTGGGATCGAAGCGGGGCCGCAGATCCATGCCCGGCTTGAAAAAGTAACTTTTTCCTTCGAGACCGGCGGAAGAGACGACGGCAGTGCCGAAGGTCTACTCGGGAGTCTGCTGGGGCCCTAACGGCGGAGCGGGCAGAAACGGGACGAGCCTTACAGCAGTTGCCGCAGGGCGACCATGCTTGTTTCGAGGCTGGAGAAGACGGGGATGCCGAGGCGAGCCTGCAGGGCGGGGACGAGGGGGCCCATCGAGACCTGAGCCAGCACGAGCGCTCCAATTCCCTGCCCTGCCAAGCGATCGGCCGCGGCGGTGAGTTGGGCATCATGTTCTGCGCGGTCACCGGCTAAAAGCGCAGCGATGGCGGAGGGGAGTAACTCGGAGACGAGTTCGACGGGATGGGAGCCGGCTGCGGATTGGATTAATTTTTCTGAGATCGAGAGGGTGGGCGGGAACGTGACGAGCAAGCCGACCCGTCGGGCTGCGGCGACGGCCATGGCGGCCATGGGCTCGTCGATCTTCAGGACGGGGATGGGGGCGGCGACGCGGAGGGCGTCCATCGCCGCGCGGGAGACGGCGGAACAGCTGACGAGAGCAACCTGAGCGCCATACACTGCGTGACCGGTTCGAATCATCTCGAGAAGGCGAGCGTGGGCAGGGTCCCAATCGGCAGCCGCGAAAAGGCCCATTACGCCGTCATCGAGGAGGTTCGTAATCCGCAACTCCGGCCAGTGCCGCGGATAGAAATTCATGATCGGGTCGAGCGACGGGCGGGCGGCGTGGACGAAGACGGCGCGAGGAGCTGACATGAGAAGTTAGGCGAGGACACCACGGGCGGGGCCCGTACTGTCAGCGAACCGCTCGACGGGGGTACCGAAGGCATCGAGCATGGAGACGTAAAGGTTCGAAAGGGGGCTATCGGGACCGTAGATGAGGTGCTGCCCGGTGTTCAGACGGCCGCCGGCCCGACCAGCCAAGACGACCGGAAGGTTATGCGGATCGTGTTTGTTGCCATCGCGGAAGCCGGCGCCCATTAGGATCATGGAGTTGTCGAGGACGTTGCTTTCCCCTTCACACATACCGCGCAATTTTGAGAGCAGATAGGCGTATTGTTCGATATGCCAGCGGTTAATGAGCTGGTACTGGCGCATCTGTTCGGCATCGTCCATATGGTGCGAGATGGAGTGATGAGCGCCCTTGACGCCGTCGACGAAGGTGAAGTTTTGATTACTCACTTCGTTATTGAACATAAAGGTGGCAATGCGGGTGGAGTCTGTTTGGAAGGCGAGGGCCATCATGTCGAGCATGAGTCGCACGTGCTCTGCGAAGTCCTTAGGTTGCGCTTCAGGCTTGGCGGCGGGGTCGATGGCAACTCGCGGTTTCCAGTTGGCCTGGGTGGGGCTGACGGAACGGTGTAACCGATCTTCGAGCGAGCGCACGACGCTGAGATACTCGTCCATGCGGACTTGGTCGGCGGTACCTAACTTAGAGCGAAGCTGCTTGGCATCATCGAGCACGAGATCGAGCAACTGCACGTCCTGCTGGACGGCGTTGCCGGCGGGCCGGGTGGCGCGGAGCAGGCGCTCAAACACCGAGCGCGGGTTGATTTCGCGGGCGAGGGGGTTGCTATGACCGCTCCAGGCGATGTGGGAGCCGTAGACGCGGGTGTAGCCGACGTTGCGATCGACGCCGGTCGTAACAGGGCTGGTGGCGAGTTCAAACGAAGCGAACGGAGTTTGCTGGCCAGAGCGTTGGGCGGCCACCTGGTCCATGGAGATGCCGTTACAGTTGAGGTCGACACCGAGGGTTTTGGTGACGGTAGTGCACGTCAGAAAGCCCGACATTTTGACGTAATGACCGTCGCCACCCTTGGCGGCTTGGTTCCACAAGTTCGTGCCGACGATGAGATCGTCCTTGAAAGCCTGCAGCGGCTGCAGGGTGGGAGAGAGCAGGAAGTCGCGGCCTTCGCCGGCGGGGGTCCACAGGGCGGGATGGACGCCGTTGGGCATGTACAGGGCGGCCATGCGGATGGGAGGCTTGGCGGCGGGGCCTTTCTTGGCGGCCATGGCTTCAAACCAAGGCAGCGCGAGAGCGGCACCGGTGCCGCGCAGCAAGGTACGACGGGATAGTGGTTTCATCGTTTCGACTCCTGCCGGAAGGGGATACTCCGGACAATTTCAGTGATTAGTGTATGCGCGCGGAATTCGTTCCGCTCGACGACGGCGAGGATTTGGTCGACGGCACAATCGTCTTCCGCGGTGAGGCCTCGCCCCAGAGCGTAGCCGAGCAGTTTGCGGGTCAGATTCTGGAATACCTGATTCTTCTTTGTGAGGAGGACGCGCTTGAGTTCGACGGGTCCGATGTAGGCGGTTCCATCGGGCAAGACGCCGGAGGCATCAATGGGTTGGCCAGACTCGGTTTCGCGCCAGCGGCCGAGGGAATCGTAGTTTTCGAGGCCGAAGCCGAGCGGGTCGATACGGCTATGGCACCCGGCGCAAGTGGGGTTGGCGCGATGCTGTTCGAGACGCGCGCGGAGCGTTTGCGGCGTAGCTCCGGCGTGCTCCTTGAGTTCTGGAACGTTGGGAGGTGGCGGCGGGGGCGGGGTTCCGAGCAGCGATTCGAGGATCCATTTGCCACGCAAAACGGGGCTGGTCCGCGCGGGGTAAGAGCTGACCGCGAGGACCGCGGCCATCGTCAGCAAGCCGCCACGGTGGGAACCGGCGGGCATGTCGAAGCGCTTCGGCTGCTGGCGGAGGTCCTTCGATGGGATGTTATAGAACCGGGCGAGCTTGTTGCTGACGACCGAGTACGGAGCGTCGAGGAGATGCGTTAGCGGCTCGTTCTGTATCAGCACTTCCTGGAAGAACAGGGCGGGCTCATATAAGATGCCCGATTGAATTTCGGCGTCGTAGTATTCGGGGGAAACCTTTGGATCGGGCTTGATGTCTCGGCCCAGTTCCCGAATGGAAAGCCACTGGCCGACGAAGTTTTCGGCGAACTCGACGGACTTCTGATCCTTCAAAAGCCGGATGGCTTGAGCAGAAAGAACGGAGGGGTCGGAGAGCTTGTTTTCGCCGGCCAACTTGAGCAGTTCGGCGTCGGGCATGCCCCCCCAGAGGAAGTAGCTAAGTCGGCTGGCGAGGGCGAAATCGAGGGTCGAGTTTTCGAGTCGGAAGAGGAAATGTGGAGAAATCAGGACGGCCTGGATGGCGTAGCTGATGGAATCGTCATAGTTTTCGCCGCGTTTTTGGGCGGCATCGAACAGTGCTATATAGCGATTGACCTCGAGCTGTTCGACCGGACGGCGGAAGGCTCGGGGGAGCAGCGCGGAGAGCGTAGCGCGGGCGTCCGGTTCTTTGCTCAAGAAAGCGGCGCGGGATTTCGGATCCTTCATCGCGTAGTCGAGAGCGATTTTGGCGGCTTCCAGATATTTTTCGGCGTGGATGGGAGACAGAAACAGGGTTTCGGCGGCGTTGTCGAAGCCTTCGCCTCCGGCCCCATCGGCGGGCAGGTTCCGCCCGGCGTTGACAGGAATATTGAGCAGGTCGCGAACGGTGGCCGTGTACTCGTTGCGGTTCAGGCGGCGGAGCGGAAACGGGGGCGGAGTAATGCCGTCCGCGCAGGCCGCGGCGTGGAGTTTCGTCGTCACCCAATTGCTGAACTTCTCCCGATCCACCATGGAAACAGGGGGCGAACCCGGGGGCGGCATGTCCCCTTCCCGCACGCGACTGGCGACGCGATGCCACAGCTTCGCCCGAGCAATGACGGACTGCTCGTCCGGGAACTGGGTGAGGTCAAGACCACCCACGGCACCCTTGCCGGAATGACATTTCTGACAGTTAGCCCGGAGCAAGGATTGCGCTTCGCCGAAGGTAAACGGGTCGGCCGCGAGAGCAACGGGAGCCAGTAGGAAAAGAAACTTTAACATGCCTATCCTGAACTAGTATGACGCATATTATGCGGGGGAGCTACCGGCTCAAAAAACGAGCCGGAGCCTGAATTGAATGTCGCGTGGGTTGCCCCCTTGCAGGATCTGTCCGAACTGCGCGCTGGCCAGATCGGTGGTGGTTTCCCGCGCGTCCAGCGCCGGAGAGAAGTAAAGCCCGGCGGAGTCAGCCACGGTGCTGGTCGCCGTGGCGCTTTCGCCCTGGGAGAAGAGAGGAATCTTCGGGATTAAGGTGGGAGTCGATCTGAGTGATTGTGATAGCGGCTTACCGGCGGCGGCGAAACGCGGCGACGACAAAGAATCCTGCGCTGAGGAGCAAGTAGGTCGATGGCTCCGGCGTCGCGACGAGTAAGGAGAAGCTGCCGACGTAGTCGTTACCGCCGAACAGACCAGGCGAGTTCGTAAAGGGCCCGACTTGATTGCCTCCGGAACGAGCCTGGGACAGCGCAGTTAGCGTGATCCGGTGGTCGCCGTTCACGTAGAGCAGGGTGTTGGCACCCGCCACCAGCGGCAGTCCATCCAGACGGGGCGTAATCAGGGCGCCGCTGGCCGCAAAAGAGCTGCTGTTGGCCGTTACGAGGGCCGAAATCCCGGGAGTATTATCGACGCCACCGAAAAAGAGATTGAGCCCGAACTGGCCCGGGTTCTGCAAGAGTGGCTGCGCCCGGTAGGCAAACGTATAGGTACCCGGCAGGTTCAACGGGACATTGATGCGCGCGTTCGAGCCGTTGCCCGAGTTCAGGGGGAT
>CANNLB010000129.1 GCA_947505565.1 Acidobacteriota bacterium
AAGTGGCTCGCGAGGTGCAGAGTGCCTCAGACAAGGTGAAGGTCGTGATGGTCACGCGGGAGAACATGGCGAAAGAAATCGTCGATGCCGATGCGTTGATCGGGACTCCCCGTCCGGAAGACATTCGCGCCGGCAAAAACTTGAAGTGGGTTCAGGTGATGAGCGCGGGCGTCGAGACCGTGCTGCATCTTTCGGGCGGCAACGACCTGAAGAATTCAAACATCATCCTGACGAACAACCAGATCGTGCAGGGCCCGGAGATTGCCGACCATGCGCTGGCGATGCTGCTGGCGTTGACCCGCGGCATCTACAAATTTGTGGGCGATCGCACAACCGAGACATGGCAACCGAAGCCCTATCCCGGCATCGAACTGCGTGGACGGACGGCTGTCGTGATTGGTTGCGGCGGCATCGGCCAGCAGATTTCAGTACGCAGTTGGGCGTTCGGCATGACCGTGATTTGCGTCGATCCGGATGATCTGCCGTTTTCGCCGTTCATCTCGAAAGTGGTGAAGCCGGACCAATTGAATGAGGTCGTTCCCCAGGCGGACGTCGTGTTCATCTCGGCGCCGCACACCGAAAAAAGTCACAAAATGATGGGGCCGAAGCAGTTTGAACTGATGAAAAAAGATAGCTACTTCATCGCCGTGAGCCGCGGCGGAATCTACGACATGGGGGGGCTCGTGAAGGCGCTCGACAGCAAGCGAATTGCGGGGGCGGGCGTGGACGTCACGGATCCGGAGCCTTTGCCGGCGGGCCATTCGCTGTGGAAATTTCAGAACGCCATCATCACCCCGCACATCGCGGGCCGGAGCGATAAAGACCGCGCTCGGATGGTGGGCACGATCAAGGAGAACGTCCAGCGGTTCGTGGACGGTCGGCCGATGATCAATGTAGTAGACAAACAGAAGGGGTATTGACGAATCTAGAGGGATGATACCTCCTCGGATAACAGTGCTCGGCGCCGGGAATATGGGTGCCGCGCTCATTGGCGGCATGTTGAAGGCCGGGGTCGTCGCAGCGGGAAATCTCACCGCGACGACCCGTTCCGATGTTTCGGCGGGGAAGCTGTCGGAACGTTTTTCGATCGTTGCGACTGCAGGCGGCAATCAGGACGCGGCGCGGATGGCCGACATCGTGATTCTGGCCGTGAAGCCGACGAGCATTGTGAACGTGATTCACGAAATCCGCGATGGGCTGCGCGAGAGCCAGTTGCTGATTTCGCTGGCGGCGTCGCTGCCGTTGGCCGTGATCGAGTCTGAACTACCGCTGTTGATGCCGGTGTTTCGGGCGATGCCGAACCTTCCGGTGGTGCTCGAAGAAGGGGCGATTGGGATTTGCCATAACGCGATAGCGACGCGCGCGCAGCGGGATTTAGTGGAGAGTTTGTTTCGGGCAGTGGGGGTCGTGGCGTGGGTGGAGGACGAACAGATGGACGCGGTGACGGCGCTCTCTGGTTCCGGCCCGGCTTACGTGTACATCTTCATTGAAGCGATGATCGCCGCGGGGCTGAAGATGGGCCTTTCGCTGGATGTCTCGGCCCGCTTGGCCGAGCAGACGGTGCTGGGGGCGGCGAAGCATGTGCGCGACTCGGGGCTGCATCCGGCCATCCTGCGCGATAAAGTGATCACTCCGGGTGGGGTGACGATTGCGGCGATCCATGAACTTGAGCGCCACGGTCTGCGGAGCATGCTGATTTCCGCGATTGAAACCGCCACCCTCCATAGCCGACAGCGCACGAACGCGCTGCGCGAGCAGATCAATCTTCCAAACTCATGAAACACCATATCCTATCGATTCACGCCCATCCGGATGATGCCGAGATCCTGGCGGGCGGCACGCTGGCTCTGCTGGCCGATGCGGGGCATCGGGTGACGATCGTCACGATGACGCCCGGCGATTGCGGTTCCATGGAGTTCGGCCCCGACGCAATCTCGGTGCTGCGCCGGGCCGAAGGGGCGGCCGCCGCGGCGCTGATTGGCGCAGCGTACGAGTGCGCCGACTTTCGGGATATGGCGATTTTTAATGACGACGCGAGCCGCCGTCGCGTAACCGAGGTACTGCGCCGGTTGCAGCCGACGGTCGTACTGACTTCTTCGCCGACCGACTACCACTGCGATCACGAAGCGACCAGCATCCTCGCGCGGGACGCGTGTTTCGCCGTTTCGTGTCCGAACTATCAGACGGGGGAGGCCGCCCCGCTGCCGGCCATTCCGCATCTGTATTTTATGGATTCGATTGAAGGACGGGACCGGGATGGACGCCCCGTGAGCGCCGACTTTGCGGTGGATGTGGCAACTGTTTTTGGACGGAAGCGAGAAATGTTAGCCGCCCACGCCAGTCAACGGGACTGGCTGCAAAAGCAGCACGGGATGGACGACTATCTTCGGTCGATGGAGGAGTGGACGCGGACCCGAGGACAGCTTTTCTCGGTTCCGTACGCCGAGGGCTTTCGGCAGTATAAGCACCATCCTTACCCGACCTCGCCGCTGTTGCAAGAGTTGGTGGGGACGCGGTTATTGCGCTAGGACGACGGCGTCGACGATCTTTTTCAGGAGAGCCGTGCCTTCATGGAGCGTGGTGACTTTGATGCGTTCGTCGTTGCCGTGGGCGCGGGATTCGGTACCGTTGCGGAGGAACACGGGCACGCCATAGACGGCCATGCCTTTCGCGCGGAGAAACGAACCATCGGTGGCGCCGCGCGACATGTAGGGAATGGTCACGGTTTTTCCCGCTTCCTGGGCGAAAACACGCTCCATGGTTTTGTAGAGGTCCGTCGTCAGGCCGCTCGGTTCGGTGGCGGGCATCTCCTGGCCGGGTTCGGGCAGCACCTCGATGGCGGGGTCGTTGATGAGCTTGCGGAAACGGGCGTAGACCTCCTCCTTGGTCTCGTTGGGGAGGCGGCGGACGTCGATCTGCGCCTCGGCCTGGTTGGGGATGACGTTCACCTTCATGCCGGCGCGGAGCATGGTGGGGGAGACCGTCGTGCGCAGCGCGGCGTCGAGTTCCATGTCGCGATCACCAATTGCGTTGGCGGTTCGTTCCTGCGTTTTGGGGTCTTCGAGGGCGGCGAGTTGCGGGCGGAGCCAGGCGTACTCGCTGAGCTTGGCCATTTCGCGGAAGTAGCGGCGGGTGGTCGTGTTCAGACTGACGGGCTGATAAGCGCGGACGAGTTTCGAGATCGCCTCGGACAGGTGGGCGACGGCGTTATCCTTGCGGGGCAGGGAACCGTGGCCGGCCGAACCGCGGGCGACGAGGATGATGCGCGTTGGAATCTTCTCTGAGGTCTGGACTTGGAAGACGCGCGTCGCATCGGTGGTTAGAATCTGGGTGCCGCCTTCGTTCAATGCGTACTCGGCGTCGAGCTTCTGCCAGGCGTTTTGAATGAGCCACTGGATGCCGGTGGAGCCGGCCTCTTCGTCGGCTTCGCTGAGCAGAATGACGTCGCGATTGAGCTTGGCGCCGGAGAGCTTGAGTTCGATGAAAAGCGCCATTTCGGCGGCGAGGAGGCCCTTGGTATCGACGGCGCCGCGGCCGTAAATGAAGCCGTCCTTCCGCAGGGCATCGAACGCCGGAACGGTCCAGAGCTTGGGTTCAATCGGCACGACGTCGCTATGAGCCATGAGGAGCAGGGGCCGCTTCTGCGACCCGCCCGCCAAGCGGCAGATGACGTTCAGCCGGGTCGGGTCCGGACCGAGCAGTTCGCAGGGGATGCCATGCTGCTTCATCTGGTTGGCGACGTATTCGGCCACGAGCGTTTCGTTGCCTGGAAGGTTCGACGTATCGAGCCGCAGCAAGTCAACGAGGTGTTTTTCGGCGCGGGTGGAGAGCGGGTCCTGCGCCGACGCGGCGACGCCAAGCAAAATTGAGAGCAGAAGAGTGCGCATCCCAGTTATCCTAAAGCATTCCATGCGTATTGCTGTATTGCTCTGTTGCGGTGCCTTGTTCGCCCAAGAGCCAGAAAAACAAACCCCTGAAAATCAAACCCCGGAAAAAAGAACTATCGTCGTCACCGGCTCCTACCAAGCCATTCCCCTCGAAGAAGCGGACCGATCCGTCATAGCGATTCCCGCCCGGGAGCTAGCGCCACTGGCGGGTTCGATCGGTGACCTGTTGAATCTTGACGCCTCGGTCGATCTGCGCGAGCGGGCTCCGGGGGCGATCAATAGCGGCCTTTCCATTCGTGGCGGCAGCTTCGGCCAATCGCTGATTCTGTGGAACGGGCTGCGGCTGAGCAGCGTCCAGACCTCGAACCTTAGTATGGATCTGCCGATTCCGCTCGAGTCGATTGCGCAGATCGAGATTCTGAAGGGCTCGGGTTCTACGCTTTATGGATCCGATGCGACCGCCGGCGTTCTGAACGTGATCTCGAAGCCGCCGGCCCTCAGCGAGGTACGCTTTCGGAGTGGCTTTGGCAACTGGGGAACGCAGCAGCAACATGCGTCGGCGGCGTACGTGACGAAGCTGTTTTCCCAGCATTTAACTTTGGCGCGGGATTTTTCCCGTGGGTTCATGGCCAACCGCGACTATCGGAACCTTTCGGTCGCCTCGCAGACGCAGGTTCGGCAGACCGAGGTGACCCTGGCGTTGAACGATCGGCCTTACGGCGCGGAGCAGTTCTACGGCAACTTCAACTCGTGGGAACGCACCAAAGGCTGGTTTGCGGGCGTCAAGCAGGGGCTGGGGAAGAAGACGGATCTGCTGGTTGCTTATCGTCGGAACACGGACCTGTTCGTGCTCTATCGGGACCGGCCGCAGGTGTTCACCAACCGGCATATCGTCGAAACCTGGCAGGCCAGCTTGCGGCGGTCGGAGAATCTTCCATGGAACGCCCGGCTGCATTATGGCGCGGAGTTCCTCGGCGATCGGATCGTTTCGAATAATTTAGGGCAGCATTCGCGGGCGCGGTCAGCGGTTTATGCCGCCTACGATATCCGGGCGCTGAAACGCTTCTCGCTGACGATCGGTCTGCGCGATGAGATCTATCGCAATATGCAACAGCAGTTCAATCCTTCGGCCGGGGTGGGCTATTGGTTGACCCAGCGTGCCAAGCTGCGGGCCTCGGCGAGCCGGGCGTTCCGTCTGCCGACCTATACCGATTTGTATTATCGCGATCCGGGTAATGTCGGCAATCCGTTACTGCGGCCCGAGCACGCTGCGACGTATGAGGGCGGCTTGGACCTGTCGCTGCCGAAGGAGTCGAAGCTGGCGATGACGGTGTTTCAACGTCGCGAAAAGGACGGCATCGATTTTGTGCGCCGTTCGCCGACCGATATCTGGCGGGCCACCAACTTCCAGGCGCTGAACTTCACTGGCTTCGAATCGCAGTTCACGGTGGTGGTCCTAAAAAAGCACCGCATTGAACTTTCCTATACCGGGCTCAACGGCGCGCAGACCGTTCTGGCGGGCCAACAGTCGAAGTATGTCTTCAACTATCCAAGGCATTCTGGCGTGGCGACTTGGCAGGCAGCGTGGAACAACGGGTTGTTCGCCCGGACGCGGATCGGGGCGATTGAGCGGTTGGGGCGGACTCCTTACGCGGTCTGGGATACGTTTGTTTCCTTCCAAAAAGGGCGCGTCCGTCCGTACCTGCAACTGGCCAATATCACCTCCACTCGGTATGAGGAGCTGATCGGCGTCCGTATGCCTGGTCGCAGCTTCGTCGGGGGGCTCGAACTCGTCCTCTACCGACCGCGATAGACTAAACGAGGAACTGCAATTTGCTTCGTCACTTTCGTAAACTTGCCCTCCTTGGGACTGTCGTCTTGGCTCGCGCAGCCGAGCCGGGCCAACTCGACGCTAACCTGTCGATGTTTACGGTGATGTGCGCCCTTCATGCCGGGGGGTACGATGCGGAGATTGATTCGCCGAATAACCATCCGATTCGGGCTGCCGTCGTGAAGAATCTGGCCAGCCGCCAGCTGAAAACCGGGACCGAGATTCGCGAGTGGCTCGAGAACCGGAAGCTGGGTCCGAAGAATCTGGATCTGAATCGCTTTATCTCGTTCGCGCTTTCCGTGCAGGGCCCGCCGAATTTCGGCTACAAGTTCGCTTCTCACGAAATGCCGCCCGATGTGGTGCCGCTGGCCGGCTTTGAACGGCTGCTGAGCCGGTTCTACGCTGAAGCGCAGATCGAGGCGCTGTATAAACAGGCCCAGCCGGCGATCGACAAAATGCTCGAGCGGTATCAGGAGCCGGTGGTGCAGACGATCGGCCAAGTGAATGGTTACCTGCGCAATCCGACCAGCGGCTACACCGGCCGACGCTTTTTCGTCTACCTCGAACTGCTCGGCCCACCGAATCACATCCAAACGCGGGCCTACAAAGATGACTATTTCCTAGTGCTGACCCCTTCGCCGGAAATCCAGACGGACTATATCCGCTACGCCTATTTGCAATATTTGCTCGACCCGCTCAGCTTCAAGTTCGCGGCAAACCTCGAAAAGAAAAAACCGCTGATTGACCTGGCGCAAGCGGCCCCGGCGCTGGAAGAGTACTACAAACAGGATTTTTCGTTGTTGGCAACGGCTAGCCTGATCCGCGCCATCGAAGCCCGTCTTGACAAGAAGAAGGACCCGGCCCAGGCGCTGCGCGAAGGCTTTATTCTGACGCCCTACTTCAGCGAAGCGCTGGCGAAGTATGAAACGCAGGAAGCGTCCATGCGACTCTACTATCGAGAGATGATCGACGCGATCGATTTGAAAAAAGAGGATCAGCGGCTGATGACGGTCGACTTCATCAAAGAGCGGCCGAAGCGGGCGATCAGGGTGGCACCGCGGGAAGTGAAGGTGGCCTTGACCGGTGCGGTCAAAACTCTCGACGACGGAGAAGAGTTGTACCGAGCGGCCAAGCTGGAGCCCGCCCGGGCCGCGTTTCTGAAGGCGTTGCAGGAGACGCCGGACCGTCCTTTACACGCCAAGGCCTATTACGGCCTGGCACGCGTTGCCGCTCGGCAGGCCAATCTTGAACTGGCCGAGAAGTTGTTTTCAAAAGTGCTCGAACTGAATCCTGACCCGCAAACCAAGGCGTGGAGCCATGTGT